>JAJQGR010000029.1 GCA_021200345.1 Lachnospiraceae bacterium
GCTGCAGGTTGATTTTCTGATTGACCTGTTCACTCTGGCCAAGGAAAAAAATATTCACACCTGCATTGACACCTCCGGTATCGTTTTCAAGCCAGAGAATACTGCTCTGATTGAGAAGCTGGATCGTCTGATGAAGCTGACGGATCTGGTCATGCTGGACATCAAGCATATCGACCCCGAAAAACATAAGGAGCTGACAAGCCAGCCTAACGATGGGATTCTTGCTTTCGCCTCCTATCTGAACGACCGGGGCGTGGATATGTGGATTCGTCATGTAGTGGTTCCCACCATCACTGATGATCCCAAATACCTGTATCAGCTTGGACAATTCCTGGCTCCTTTCACCAATCTGAAGGCTCTGGATGTTCTTCCTTACCATACCATGGGCAAGGCAAAATATGAGAAGCTGGGCATTGATTATAAGCTGAAGGATCTGCCCGCCATGAGCCAGAAAGAAGCCATTGAACTGAAAGGGATTATCTTAAAGGGATTAAAGGAAAAACGGGAAGAACTGGGAATAGAACATCATCATATTAGCTGAGCAGTGAAAGCCGCTAACGGATGTTTTCCTTAAATTTCTTCAAATTTTCATATTTCCAACATTTAAATACTTGTTTTTTGACACGCTTTATATTACAATACAACCGTTACTGAAAATCAATCTGTGAAAAGCTGTCCGGAATTTATCTGAATGCTCAGTTATGCATTATATGAATTGATTCCGATAACTCTTTTACAGTATATGGAGGGATTTGTTATGGCATTTGTGATCAGCGACAGCTGCATTTCCTGTGGTGCCTGCGCGGGGGCTTGCCCTGTCGGCGCGATCAGCGATAATGGCAGCCAGTATGAGATTGACGCGTCCGTATGCATCAGCTGCGGCGCATGCGCAGGAGTTTGCCCCGTTGGCGCTCCCAGCGAAGAGTAATTGTCATACATAAGGAAAGGAAATAAGCAAGGCAGGGATCAGAAGTCCCTGCCTTGCTTATTTCTTTATCTGTTAAAAACTTTAAAACCGAAGCACTAAATAGGTCCCGCCATTTGCCAAAGTAAGGATATCCGCCACTTCCGGCTCTCTCAACGTCTTTTCCATCAGATATTGCACAGTTACTCCACAATCCTGGGCATTTCTCTCTCCGCTCCAGTCATAAATAATCAGGTAGAAGTCCTCCGTCTGCTCATCCAGCTCACCCAGATATTCCCCGATTCGCTCAACCATGTTAGGGCTGTTGGAATACCAGCCGCCGGAATAAATATAATTTACCTCGCCATCCACAGCTGTTCTCAATGCCGGCCCGACGCAATTACTGAAAGAGCCGTCATCAAGAATGTATCGGTTCTCCGAATGAGTCTGACAATATTCCTTTACCTCCAGAAAGGACTGAAACATGATTTCCTGTGCAGAATTCGCGTTTACCGCATATGCAAACTGTCGCTGTCCGGTAATACATGCCCAGAGCGCAAAACACACGCTCATACCTCCGGCAAGCATACGAACACCTGTCTTTTGTATTTCCATTTTCCACGTGTTTAAAAGAAGGAGCAGCAACAATACTGTTTCTCCAAGCAGCAGGGGTCTTGTTACCCGATAAGGTAATCTTCCCATGTAGATCAGGTACACCCACACTGCTGTCCGCGCTGCAGCCAGCAGCGAAAAAGGCAAAATGACTTCCTTTTTTCGGATCAAAGCACAACCAAGAATCGCTCCGATCCACAAAATTCCCACCAGATTATTGCTCTCCAGCCGATTCCGGGAAAAAAGAAAGGCGCATGCTTCCTTAAACAGGATGCCCGGATTCACCCGGTCCGCGGCCCGCATAGACTGAACATATTCCGCAAGCTCCTGCACACATTCCACGCTCAAATCCCACTCTATCATCACGTAATTCGCGTAAGCTGCATATTCCGTTTCAGTCACTCCATATTTATCCAGAATATCCCGTACTTCCTCATAATCCGGGAATCCATAATAATCAAACATTGCAACAGAAGCTTCATTAAATTGATTGTATGCTTTCCATTCCTCTGATGAGTATCCAATTACGTTTCCAATCTGTCCCAGGAAAAGTGCCGCCACAACCGAGCAGGCGCAGATGCCCATCTTCTTCCACTCAATTTTTTCTTTATATCCGCCATTACCCAGAAAGTTTCCGACTAAAACTGCCACGCCAAGCGGTTGAATCATCAGCATGGAATCTCTTCGCAGCAATATAGCCCAAATTTCCATCAGAAGAAAAATAATCTGACTTTTTCTGCTTCCCTTTGAGGAAATGACACAGCTGTATCCCGCCACCGCCAGAAGCGCCGCCGTAGAAGTAAACTGAATTTGTGACAGCATATAAACATCCGATAACAGCAGGCACACGCACAGACCCATTCCTCCTATTGTGCCTTTTACCGTTTCGCACATGGTCAGAACACTTTTCATGATAACAAAAAGAGACATGCAGTGTGCGCCAATCAGAAAGATCCCATACCACGGGATCCCTGTCGTCATACGATACAGAAGCATCAGAGGATAAGAGAGCAGATAATTCAAATAAATAGCTCCGGCATCCGGCTCTCCCGTCATGCTTCCCGACAAGAACTCCGCTATAATCCTGTCATCATTTGTCTCATAATAAATACCCACGGTTGCAAAAATAATGATCACAAACAGAATTACCATCCCTGCAGTCAATAGGTTTTTTAACTTTTCACTCATGATTTTTCTTACCTGATTTGGTACAAATGCAGTCGATAGTAACTGCTCTCCGTCTCGAATGTCGCCAACAACTCCATATTCTCCTCCTCTGCATTCACCACGTAGGCCGCGGAGATAATGAAGTCACAGCCTGCCTCCTTGATCGCTGCGGTATCAATCTGCAGGTCATTAAACCAGAAAGAACCCTTTTCCACAGTAATATAGGTGGTCAATTCGCTTGTAAACAGATAGCATCTGTTTCCCCAATCATCAAAATATTCCCGTATATAATCATTTCTCTCCAGCTCAGGAGCAATAAATGTACGGAATAAATTTTTATACTCGATGTCGTAATTATTGGAATAGCCATCCATGCAATAAAAGCCATGACACAGCGCCGCGGACGGATCTATTCCCAGGCTGATTACACGATAGTCCTCCATTTCCATATCGAATTCTGTCCGAATATAATTCTCTATCTGATCCATCAGATCAATGGCATAATAATTCTCATAAGTAATAACGTGATAGTCAGGATTTCTTAAAAGCTGTACATTTTCTTTGATCTGATTATTCTTTAATACAAATAAAAAGGCGGCGCACAATCCCAGATATACGGGTATCCACAACCATTTTTTCAGAATATGAATATGACTCAGCCAGTAATCCAACGATACCGCCAGAGCAAGGTACCAGCAGGCAGGCGTCAACCAGATCACACGCGTGACCTGGAAAGAACCAATTCCTCCCAGCTTTTCCCGAAGCGCTACCGTTGGTTCTATATTCCAGAGCGCAGCAAACAGATACAAAAAAAGCAGCAATGCACACAGCGACAGAAGCCATTTTCCCTGCCGTCTCTCCTCTGTTCCCGCCCTGCGAATGCGAAACAGGCAGACTACGACCGTTGCCGCGATCACCGGAATCCAATATTTATGCAGATCTGTCGCCGCCTGATCATTATTGATCAACATATATCTAAAATAAGGCCAGAATTTCTCCACCGTGATTTCCATACCGGTTCTGTGGGAAACATAGCTGTCTCCAATTCCCAGCATCTGACATATCAGGCGGGCATTAAAGCCCATATATTCCAGAAACATCACCCCATAAGAAACCAAAAAGGGGACATTTCTCTTCTGCTTTCTGAACAGTCCGAATAATATCAGAACCGTCCAGCACATGAGCACAGCAAACCCGCCAAGCGCAAAAGAGGAACAGGCGGTGAAAAGGATCACGCAAAACAGCGATATTTCCGGCTTCTTTCCCTCATAAAGATTACTGATTGCCCATGCCGCCAGCGGTACGCCCATGATCGTCAATCCCAACACGGGAATGACAGGCAGAAAAGCAAACATCAGCGAAACCAGCACTCTTATGATTTTATGAGAAACATACCTGCCAAGCAACAGATACATTCCAATATAGGAAATTATCTCCTGAAAGAAAAGAATAACCAGATAAGCGCTGAATGCAGGCAATATTCTGAAAATCAAAATATAAGCAGGGGCGGGCGCCACCATAGCCAGCTTCCCTGCACCATTTAAAAATTCAGGAATAAGATCACTGCCGGAGAACAAATACTTGGCCTGATAAATATAGATTGGAAGTCCCCAGTCCAACTGCTCATAATAGGATACATAGGATCCCGTTCCCAGAATCAGATAAGGAATAAAAGACAGTACTACCACCGCCAGTCCCAGCCAGAACATATATTTTCCGCCAAAGAGCTGCTCGACTCTTTCCCGCATCTTTCGATCCTCCTGCCTGCATAATCATCCGCAAACGTATGTCTACCGTATCATTTTCGGCAATAATTGTCAAGCAGAGGCCCTCTCACACAGCCTTTACCTCCAAAGCTTTCTTTTTTTCCTGTTGGATCCTTCCCTGAGCATGACGTCCAGACATTCAAAATGCTCCTCCTGGGATCTGAGGAGCTTTTCCTGCAATTCCTCCTGTCTCTCCCCCTGAAGGCGGAACTGATAATCCAGTTCCTTCAAAATGCTTTCCTTCATTTCCGTGATCATCTCACTGCTGCTCTCCCGCAGGGCCTCCGCCACCATTTCCCCCAGAAGCTGCTGCATTCTCTGTGTCCTTCCAGTTTCATCAACAGCTTCCTTTGTTCCTGTTTTTATGTTTGCCCCGTTTCCGCCTGTGACTTCTTGGGCGTTATCGTTTTCCGCCTTTCCCGGACGGTATATGAGAATCTTTCTTTCCTCTTCCTTTTCTTCCTCCTGTCCAGGCAGCTGGATCAGACCCTTAATCATGCGTAAAGGCTTGCCGTCTTTTTTATATGCGCTTACCCTCTCCAGCAAATTTGCCTCCTCCTCTCCATAGATCCGCCGTCCATGGCCATCTCTGGGAATGTCCAGTTCCAGCTCCTTTTCCCAGTAACGCAGCATATGCGCCTCAATTCCCAGCTTTTGCGTCATTTCTTTCACAGAATAATATCCTTCCATAAGGACCTCCTTGTCAATATATCATGAACTTCGTTCATGATCGACATTCGCCTCCTGCTACAAAAAAAGAGAGTACAGTGGTATCCATACTCTCTTTCGTATCCTGATATGTATTGTTACTGTGAATCATTACTTCTCTTCTGCAAATTCGCGAACTTGGTATACTCCGCCAGCCATGCCAGTTCCACCGTGCCCACCGGGCCGTTTCTCTGCTTGGCCAGGATGACCTCTGCCACACCGGGCTTTTGGCACTCCTCTTTGGTGTAATATTCGTCTCTGTACAGGAACATGACCACATCGGCGTCCTGTTCAATGGAGCCTGACTCCCGCAGGTCAGACAGCATGGGTCTGTGATCCGGCCTTTGCTCCGGTGCTCTGGACAGCTGTGCACAGGCCAAAACCGGAACCTCCAGCTCTCTTGCCAGGGCTTTCAGAGAGCGGGAAATCTCTGAGATCTCCTGCTGCCTGGATTCTACATGACCTCCGCTGCTCATCAGCTGCAGATAATCAATGATGACCATGGACAGGCCAAACTCCAGCTTATATTTGCGGCACTTGGAACGAAGCTCTCCGATGGTAATGCCCGGGGTATCGTCAATAATCATGGGGGAGCGTCCAATCAGACCGGCTGTCTCAGCCAACTTCTCCCAGTCACTGTCAGAAAGCTGCCCTGTTCTGAGCTTTTGCGCGTCCACTTTTGATTCCAGAGAAAGCATACGGTTGATCAGCTGTTCCTTGCTCATTTCCAGAGAAAAAATCACCAGCGGCTCTTTCTTTTTCACGGCCACATACTGGGCAATATTCAGCACAAAAGCGGTTTTTCCCATGGATGGTCTGGCTGCGATCAATATCAGCTCCGCCGGATGAAAACCCGCAGTTTTGTAATCCAGATCCACAAAACCGGAGGGAATACCGGTGACTGCTCCGCCGTTTCTGCTGGCAATCTCGACCTTGCGCATGGCCTCCGCCACTACCTCGCGAATGGGGACATAGTCCAGCAGATTGCCATTCTGACAAATATCAAAGATCTGTTTTTCTGTTGACTCCAGGATCGTACTGACGCTTTCCTGATCCTTGTAGCAATTCCCGGCAATCTCATCCGTCGCTCTGATCAGCCTGCGTAACGTCGCTTTCTCCGACACGATCAACGCATACTGGCGCACATTGGCGGACGTGGGGACGCTTGTCAGAATATCCTTCATAAACTCCAGGCCGGATACCTCCGGGGGCACATCCTTTGCCCTGAGCCTGTCCTGAAGCGTCACCAGATCTACCGGTTTGCGCTCATTAAATAATTCCACCATAGAGCTGAACACAATACCATACTGCTTGCTGTAGAAATCCTCCTCATGCAGCAGCTCGCACACCTCCACGATAGCGTCCTGATCCAGAAGCATGGCGCCTATCACCGACTGCTCCGCCTCCAGATTGTGGGGCATCACCCGTTTTAAAATTGACTCCTGCGCAGTCTCCGGCATTGCTTACGCTTCCTCCACCATTACCCTGATGGTACCTGCCACCTGGGGATGCAGCTTCACAGCCACCTCAAACGTACCGAAAGTCCTGATGGCCTCCGGCAGAACAATCTTCTTTTTGTCCACCTCAATACCATGCTGATCCTTAAGCGCCGCCGCAATCTCTTTCGTGGAAATGCTGCCGAAAGTCTTGCCGTTCTCTCCCGCCTTCATGGATACCCTGACCGTTTTATCGCCAATCCGGCCAGCCAGCGCCTGCGCCGCTTCCAACTGCTCTTTCGCCTTCTTTTCCTGGCTTGCTTTCTGAAGCTTTAAGTCATTCATGTTTCTGGCATTGGCTTCCATGCCGATTTTTTTGGGCAGAATATAATTTCTGGCGTAGCCCTCACTGACCTCCACAATGTCGCCCTTTTTACCAAGCTTTTTTTCATCCTGCAGTAAAATTACTTTCATCTTCCAGCCTCCCTGTACTCAGCCCCATGCCTCTCATACGTTTCAAAATATCCTCTTCGCAGATGGCATTGCAAAATCAATTTTTCTTTATTATTTCAGGTCTCCCTCTTCAATCATGGCATCAATGGTTCTCTTCAAAGCTCCCTCCGCTTCCGCCTCAGTCACCCCGTCCAGCTGACAGGCCGCTGTAGTCATGTGCCCGCCGCCTCCCATTTTTTCCATGATCACCTGCACATTCACTTCATCAATGGATCTGGCGGAAATAAATATTCTGCCCTGGAAAGGAGTCAGCACAAAGCTGGCCTTCACACTGCTGATACTGAGCAGCTCGTTGGCCACCTGAGCGCCCACCACCGTAGGATTGGAAACCCCTTCCATCTCTGCCCCGCAGTAGGAAATCGCGTAATAATTCCTGTAAATCTGCGCCTGACTGGCAGCCTCCGCTTTCACCTTGTAATCCACAGCGTCTGTCCTGAACAGCTTCCTCACACGGGTCACATCCGCTCCGTTCCTTCGTAAGAACGCCGCGGCCTCAAAGGTTCTGACCCCGGCCTGATTCATAAAATTATTGGTATCCACCACAATCCCGGCATACATGCAGTCCGCCTCCTCCGGGCGAAGCTTCAGATTGTCGCTGGTATACTGCAGAATCTCCGACACCATCTCGCAGGCGGAAGAAGCATAAGACTCAATATAGGACAACGCCGTGTTCTCAATGGTTTCCACGCCCTGCCTGTGATGATCGATGACCACTGTGGACTTTGCCATGCGCAAAAGCTCAGGACAGGCCGTGATGCTGGGCTTATTGACATCCACCACCACCAAAACAGTGTTGGAGGACATCAGTTCCAGCGCATCTCTGGAGCCAATAATCATATCCTCTTCATAATCCTGCTGGCCGATAAACATGCCTGTGACACTGTTCAGATTCCCCTGCGGGTCATCCAGCACGATATAAGCCGGTTTTTCACAGATTCTGGCAATTCTGTACACACCCACCGCGGCCCCGAAACAGTCCGCGTCCGGATTCTTATGCCCCATGATCATCACCTGATCCTTGGAATAAATGATTTCCTTTAAGGCATGCGCTTTCACACGGGCCTTGACACGGCTGTTTTTGGCCATGCTCTGACTCTTGCCGCCAAAATACTGAGTCTCCCTGTCATTTTTGACCACCGCCTGGTCGCCGCCCCGGGCTAACGCCAGATCAATGGCGTTCTGGGCATAACCATAACACTGGGCGTAAGTCATCCCCCCATAGCCAATACCGATACTCATGGTCACCGCCATGTCATTGCCGATGCTGACGGTCTTAACATCGTCCAGAATATCGAATTTCTTTTCCTGAAGCTGCTTTAAGGATTTCTTGCGCAGCACCACCAGATATTTATCATCCTCCAGCTTGCGGCAGATGCCGTCCACTGAGGAAACATATTTATTAATCTTTCTGTCAATCAGGGCAATCAGAAGGGAGCGACGGACCTCCTCCACGCTGGCCAGGGCCTCGTCATAATTGTCCAGATACATCAGCCCCACGGTCACGCTCTGGTCATCTACCTCACGCAGGGCAAATTTCAGGGCTGTCTCATCATAGAAATACAGCGCCACAAGATAGTTTTCCTCGTTGCTCTCTCCAAGCAGCGCGCTCTCTGACACCAGGTTTCCCATGAAAATCTGAGTGGCTTCGACCCGGTATTCCTTTTCATGATATGAGAACTCAAAAACGCTGTTTTCTTCTCCGTTATATCCGGGCATCCTGTCTTTCGTCATCATGGAGAAAAACTGCGTAATGGATTTGCTCCGGATATTATCCAGTCCAATCAGATCTTTGAAGGCGTTGTTGGCCCACAAGCACCGGTTCTGCTCATCCAGCAGCGCGTACGGAATATCAAATTCCCTCAAAAGCTGACTCTGCATCTGTCCGTATGCAGTGGCAAAGTCCACCAGCTCGCGGATGAATACCTGGCGGTAATGGGCCATCAGCCAGGCCACGATGATGAAATACGCCAGCAGATAACCGGACAGAATCACCCCCGCCTCAATACTTACCAGATAAATCGCCACGTT
>JAJQGR010000108.1 GCA_021200345.1 Lachnospiraceae bacterium
ACGTAGGAGCTTTCATTCGCGGGGGGAACCTCCTCGGGGGATTTCACTGCGAAACCGACCTGAAAAGTGACATATTCTCCTCCCCCAATGAAGCTGTTGGTTTCAACCCTGGTCACAAAACCGTCCTCCTGATTAAAATCGGCCAATTCACTGACATCTGTGTATTTCGCGTCTTCCTCCAGCTCCACGTGATATGCCTCCTCTACCATCCAGTCATCGACCAGGTATGGAGAAACACTGAGAGTCCAGAGTTCAGCGCAGGAATGGCTCTCCATATCGGGAACCCTTTCATACAGCAGATCATCATATGCCTTTACCGCCTCATAGGGACTGGACGAAAAGATATTGGTATCCTCAAAAGGATTGTACAGATAATAAAAACCGATAAAATACAGGGCGCCGGTCTGGGAATCCACCAATACCTTAATCACGTCGTAATAGGTCAGATTCCCATCGTCACTGAATTTTACTCTGCCACTGTCCAGCGTAATCGTAATCAGTGTCGCCAGGAACATAATATCGCTGTGATCCTGGGCATCGTAAATAGCGTACTGGGTACTGGTCAGGTTCACCACATCCCCATCATACATTTCAAATCCATAGCCATAGCTGTCAGTATAGCCAAGGAATTCCGGGGTCAGCGCTTCCTGCAGCAGGACCAGGATCTCTCCGTTGCTGAGACTGCCGTCCAGCTCCATAACCTCATACTCTGTGCCCTGAGATTTATGATACAGATAAGTAATATACCTCTCCGCATCATTCTCAATATAGTTGCTGACCAGCACGCTGGAGACATTGATCTCCCGATACTCCGCGTAAACGGTCTGATTGTTGGCCCGGTCCTGAATGGCAAACAGAAATCTGGGAGCAAACAGGGCGGCCAGAATGACACAGATCACAAACAAAAGATATTCAAGTCTGCGAAGCATCTTTTTCCTCCCTGCGCATTTCCTCCACCGGCGGAAAAGAAAGCCGGATGGCGGTTCCTTCGCCCACATCGCTGACGATCTTTAAGGTACCTTTATGGAGATTGATAATGGTCTGACAGAGGGCCAGACCAATGCCTGCGCCTCCCTGCTTTCTGGCACGGGATTTGTCCACCATATAAAAGGCTTCGGTCACCCGGCCAATCTCCTCCTTTGGAATTCCTCTCCCATTGTCTACTACTGTGATCTGATAACCCCCGTCTGCCCGTTTATGTCCCCGCAGCACCACGAAGCCACCCCTTTCCACCGCCTTATTGGCATTGGAAATCAGATTATACAAAAGGGAAAGGATCAGGTCCATATCTCCCCAGAGAAAGCCCTTCTCAAAGACTGCCTTTCCCTGGATGCCTTCCTGCTCCCAGACAGGACGCATGGTGATGCGGATATTTTCCTCCAGTTTTTTCACATCAACAAGACTGCCGTTTAAAGGATGCCGTTCTACATTGGTCAGCTCCATCAGCTTGTAGGAAAGGCTCTCCAGGCGCTTGCCCTGGGTATAAATATAATAATAGGCCTCCCGCTGCTCCTCCTCCGTCACCTTTACCGTGTTGAGCATATCCGCGTAGCCGATGATGGAAGCCAGAGGCGTTTTCAGTTCGTGGGCAAAAGCGTTGGTAAAATCTTCTTTCTGTTTGGCCTCCAGTTCTTTCTGGCGGGCCTCCAGCTCCTTCTCTCTGGCAATCTGTTCTTTTTCTTCAATATAGTTTAACAGAGTATCCGCCATCTTGTCAAAATTTTTTGCCAGCTCCCCAATCTCGTCACCGGAGCGGTAACCGCTGCGTCTGGTGTAATCCCCGGCGGCAATCTGGCGGACTACCCCGCTCAGGTTCTCAATGGGTCTGGTCAGCGCCCGGGACAGGATTCCGGTCAAAACCGCGCCAACGGCCAAAAGCACCAGCACGGCAATCCAGTACTGATGCATATAATAATCTCTGTCGGAATAGGTTTCGGAAATGTCCTGATAGATTCCCAGCACAATAGAATCGCTGCCGATATCGTAAGAAATGATCTGCACGAGCACATATGCTCCGTCAAAGCTGTCGGAAAGCTGATAAATCCCATAGACACTGTTGTGGGTCTCATCAATATTCTCCGACATCCCGATGATATAGGATGCAAGCCCGCCAGCTGCCTCCTGTATTACCAGATTCATTGGGTCGCTGCCCGCCATAACACTGTCAGAATCACAGGCAAAATAACCCAGCGTCTGGCCACTGGTACTTAAGGAAATGGAATCCAGAGCCGCCTGGATGGCGTATTCCTTCCCGTAGGCCTCATAAGAGGAATAAGAGATGTCAAACAAATACTGCAGCATCTGAACCTGCTGGAAAGCCTGCTCCTTTTCCTTGTCCAGCAGACGCTGAAAATCCGAATTCAGCATCCAAAGCCCAAAGACCGTAAAGGCGGCGGCCAGAACAGAGAGCATGGATAAAAACAGTTTGTCGGCAAATTTCATGAAAGAGAGTCCTCTCCCTCCAATCGATACCCCACCTTATAGATCGTGGAGATTTCCTTGTTCCAGCCAAGCTTCTTTTTCAGCCGCTGGATATGAATATCCACAGTGCGGCCCATGCCCTCGCTGTCCCCGCCCCAGACCTGCTCGTAAATCCGGTCCCGGTACAGGGCGATGTTGCGGTTTCTTGCAAGCAGCAGAAGCAAGTCGTATTCTTTCAGGGTCAGTCTCACCGGTTCCCCCTCCTTTTCCACCGTGCGGGATACTGTATCAATCATAATGTCAAATACATAGAGCTGTGTATTCATCTTATGATAACGGCGAAGCACCACCTCCACCCGAGCTAACAGCTCCGCGATTTCGAAGGGCTTGGTCAGATAATCCTCCGCTCCCAGCTTCAATCCCTTGACCTTCTGCTGGGTACTGCCCAGCGCCGTCAGAAAGATCACTGGTATGGATAAAGAATTGGCGTAATTAATCAGCTCATAGCCGTCGATTTTCGGCAGCATGATATCCAGCAGCACCAGGTCGAAAGGTTCGCTTTCCATAAAATTGGCGGCCTCCTCCCCGTCAGCGGCCCAGACACAGCTGTATCCGGCTTTTTTTAAATTCATCCTGATCAGGTTGGCGATGGGCTCCTCATCCTCCGCCACTAAAATTCTGTACATTCGCTTACCCCTCTATGCTTCCGTGTGAGTTTCTCTCTCTGCGATACCAAAAAGGATTCCTTCGGCAATGGCCTGTGCCAGCTCATTCTGATAGCTTTCCGTATGCAGACTGCTGCACTCCTGAGAGTTGGACAGATACCCCATCTCAATGAGCACCGCCGTCATGGCGGTGTTGCGCAGAACAGACAGATCCTGTTCCTCAGCCTTCCTCACTTCAATCTGCGTATACTGCTCTATGTATTCCAGAATGACCTCAGCCAGGCTTTTTCCATCGGTGGCTCCGGTATAATAATAGCATTCCAGACCGCTGATGGAACTGTCTGATTCATAATAATTGCAATGCAGACTGATAAAATAATCCGCGTTACAGTCATTGGCCACAGCCGCTCTGTCCTCCAGCGCCAGATATTCATCTGAAGTCCTGGTCAGAATCACCTCCGCTCCGCTTTCCTTAAGAAGTTCAGCCACCTTCAGACTCACCGACAGATTGATGTGGCATTCCTGAACAGAGCCAACAATGCAGCCCGGATCATCGCCACCGTGACCGGGATCGATGACGATGGTAAGACCGGTCATACTGCCAGCAGCGATCCCGGTACTTTCCGTGAAAGAGGAAAAGGCATCCACCGCGTTGAAGTTCGAAAAATCTGACGATTCAGAGGTGCCGGAAAGAGACCTGACTTTCCCCACAAGGAAGACGGTAAAAGCCAGTGTAATCAGGAAAAAGATATATTGAACGGCCCTGAAAAACAGATGGCCGCGTCTTTCGCGGCGGTGGGATGTTTGCTTCATCTGTTGCCTGACAGCCGGTTTTGTCTGCCTGGGCGCTGTTTTTTTCTTTTCTTTCTGCTTTGTAAAGTATTCTTCCTCCAGTAAAATGGAAAGCTGATCCTGTTTCATCCAAGCCTCCTGCAAAATCAATCCCTTTTCCCACTTTTTCAGGGTAACGAAAGCTTGTAAACTTTTTGTAACAAAATTCTTAATGAATATTTAATTTTCTATCCGGTTGTAGTATAATGAAATTATCTCCCGGTTCCGCGAAAGAGTATGGGCATAAAGCCTGTATCGGAGGTGTCCAGTCTCACACTTATTATTCGCTGTGAACACGCTCCGGCCGGGGGATTTTTTGCTGCCGGAAATGATTTATTTCCTGGCGATGATGTGCTCCTTATCCTTGAAAATATGGTTTGCAGGGATTACGCCGCGCACACAGCTTATAGGATAAATCTGCCCATGCCTGCCGACGACTGTGCCGGGGTTGAGCACACTGTTGCAGCCTACCTCCACTTCGTCACCCAGCATGGCCCCCACTTTCTTTAAACCGGTGGCAATCTGTTCGTCTGGTCCTTTGATGACCACCAGGGTTTTGTCGCTCTTCACATTGGAGGTAATGCTTCCGGCGCCCATATGAGCCTTATACCCCAGAATGCTGTCCCCCACATAATTGTAATGAGGCACCTGCACCTTATTAAATAAAATCACGTTTTTCAGCTCTGTGGAATTGCCTACTACCGCGCCCTTTCCCACGATGGCATTGCCGCGGATAAAGGCACAGTGGCGGACCTCCGCCTCCTCGTCAATGATACATGGCCCGGTAATGCTGGCTGTGGCCGCTACCTTCGCGGAGCGGGCAATCCAGACATTCTCTCCCAGCTTTCTGTATCTTTCCTCAGGCAATGTTTCTCCTTTCTTCCCGATAAATTCACTGATCTTTGGCAGAACCTGCCAGGGATATTCTACGTCTGTGAAAATATCCGCCGCAATGGTCTGAGACAAATCATACAGTTCTGAAATCTGACATTCTTTCATTTTGGTTTCCTTTCCTTGTAATAAGGCTCCGCTGCCTTAAACTTCTCATACACCTGCCCCTGATTGTTCAGCTGCCTGGCATAGATGGTATATCTGGACACAAAAGCGGTCAGCTTTGCCATGTATTCCTGATAGGTGATGTTTCCCTCCGCCACCCCGGTCAGGCCCTTTTCCCAGCTGGCTGTAAGTGAAGGCTCCAGCATCCGTTTCATGGAGCAGTCCACCACGTCGTAAATCAGCTCTCCCAACTGGGTGGGAGAAAGAATCTGGGTCTTTTTATTCAGGTTTAAATAATCGTTTTTGACAAGCTTGCTGAGGATTTCCGCCCGGGTGGCGCTGGTACCGATCCCACTGCCCCTGATCTGCTCCCGCAGACTTTCATCCTCGATCAGCTGCCCCGCGTTTTCCATGGCCAAAATCATGCTGCCGGAATTGTAGCGTTTGGGCGGGGAGGTTTCACCGGTTTTAATCAGGAGATCCTTTAATGGCAAAGACTGGCCTTTTTTCAGATTCTGCAGCTGATATAAAAGAATACTGTCGCAGGCTGTCTCCGTTGAAATTCCGTTTTGCGACGTTTCTCCCTGCTCTGATATGGTCTGCGCAGACTCTCCCTGTGTGGATAACGTCTGCTCCTTTTCTTTGAAAAAGCTGTACTTCATCACTTTCAGATAGCCCTCGTCCATCAGCGTCCTGAAAGTGCTGAAAAACTGCTCTGCTCCGATGGCCGTGGTCAGAGAGATTTTCTGATAGACTGCCGCCGGATAAAAGATGGCCAGAAAACGGCGCACGATTACCTCATAGACCTTCTGGGCGGTTGTATTGACACTGTTTAATGCAGTAAGCCCCTGTCCGGTGGGGATGATAGCGTAGTGATCCGTAATTTTTTTGTCATCCACATATCTGGTGCGGGCCAGATTCTGGTAAGCTTTGACGTTTAAAATCTGTTCGGCGTACTCTCTGCCATGGATGTAATTCCTCAGACCGTTTAAATTGCGGGTGATTTCCTTCGCTACAGCGGTGGAGAGCACCCTGGCATCAGTTCTGGGGTAGGTCACCAGCTTTTTTTCATACAGCTCCTGGACAATTTTCAGAGTATCCGCGGGACTGATTTTGAAAAAACGGGAGCAGTCGTTCTGCAGCTCCGCCAGATTATACAAGAGCGGAGGATTTTTGTTCTCTTTCTTTTTCTCTACATTAAGAAGAGAGACCTGTCCATTGGCCTCAGACAGCAGTTCTTTGGCAAAAGCTTTTGCTGTTTTTTCCTCTTTAAAGCCGTTTTCCTTATAAAGAGCCGGAGACTGAAAATATTTGCTTCCCTCCACAGCCTTCCATTCTCCCTCCAGGATCTGGCCGCCAATCTCAAACTGATCGATGAGGCGGTAAAATGAGGTCTTCTGAAAAGAGCGGATTTCCCTTTCCCTGTTCACCACCATGCCAAGCACGCAGGTCATGACCCGGCCTACGCTGATTACACACTTTTGGCTCCCAAGATATCGTTTGACGGAATCGCCGTATTTCAAAGTCAGAACCCGGGAGAAATTGATGCCCATCAGATAGTCCTCGATGGCTCTTAAATAGGCAGCCTGAGCCAGATTGTCGTAGGCGGACAGATCCTTTGCCTCCCGGATTCCCCTGAGAATTTCCTCCTCGGTCTGAGAATCGATCCACACCCGCTTCTGCTCTTTCCCCTTTACATTGGCAGTCTGGGCCACCAGACGGTAAATATACTCTCCCTCCCGCCCCGAGTCGGTACACACATATATGGTGTCCACATCCTTCCGGTTCAGGATGCCGGAGACAATCTGAAACTGGCCCTTTACACCGTCAATCACCTCATATCGATATTGCTCCGGGATAAAAGGCAGCGTATCCAGAGACCAGCGTTTATATTTGGGATCATAAGCCTCAGGATAACTCATGGTCACCAGGTGCCCCACGCACCAGGTGACCACGTAATGCTCACTCTCCATATAGCCGTTGCCCTGTTTCATCTGCTCCTTTAAGGCTTTGGCAAATTCCCTCGCCACGCTGGGCTTTTCCGCGATAAAAACTTTTTTTGACATACAGCCCTACTTCTTTGTGATATATCCCTGAGCCGTCAGAAGCTCCGCACAGAGCACCGCGCCGCCGGCCGCGCCGCGGATGGTGTTGTGGGAAAGTCCTACAAACTTGTAATCGTATACCTTATCCTCGCGCAGACGTCCGACACTGATGCCCATGCCATTCTCATAATCCACATCCAGTCTGACCTGGGGGCGATCCGGTTCCTCCATATAGCGGATAAACTGCTTCGGGGCGCTGGGAAGCTCCAGCTTTTGGGGAACGCCGCAGAAGCTGTTCAGCTTCTCAATCAGCTGCTCTTTGGTGGGCTTTTGTCTGAATTTTACAAAGACCGCCGCGGTGTGTCCGTTCAGCACAGGCACCCGGATGCACTGACAGGTGATCAGAGGGCTGTCAGCGGGTTTGATCACGCCATCCTCCACCTTTCCCCAGAGGCGCAGAGGCTCCAGCTCGCTTTTTTCCTCCTCGCCGCTGATAAAGGGAATGATATTGCCCTCCATCTGGGGCCACTCTTTAAAGGTCTTGCCCGCTCCTGAGATGGCCTGATAGGTGGCAGCCACCACTTCATAAGGCTCAAACTCTTTCCACGCGGTCAGTACAGGGGCGTAGGACTGAATGGAGCAGTTGGGCTTCACGGCAATAAAGCCCCTCTCGGTGCCCAGTCTCTTTTTCTGGAAAGGAATCACATGCATGTGCTCCGGATTGATCTCCGGCACGCACATGGGTACGTCCGGCGTCCAGCGGTGAGCGGAGTTATTGGAAACCACCGGCACCTCTTCTTTCGCGTAAGCGTCCTCGATGGCCCGGATTTCCTCTTTTCCCAGATTCATGGCACTGAACACAAAATCTACCTGGGAGGCCACTTCCTTTCTCTGGCTGGTCACATCATATACCGGCAGATCCTTTACCGCCTCCGGGATAGGGGTGGTCATCTTCCAGCGACCCTCCACCGCCTGAGCGTAAGTCTTGCCTGCGCTCCTGCCGGAAGCCGCCACACAAACCACCTGATACCATGGGTGATTCTCCAGCAAAGCAATAAATCTCTGGCCCACCATGCCGGTAGCGCCTAAAATTCCAACTTTCAATTTCCTTTCCATTTCCATAATAATATTTCGCTCCTCTCTCATGGAAATTCTCAATTCTCACGCGGCATTACTCAATACTCAAATACTCCTGATAGCTCTCCAGCACCTGCTTCATGGCCTCATGCCCCGGCCCGCCGGTGGTCAGTCTCTTCTCCACACAGGTTTTCAGACTGATAGCGTCATAGATATCTTCCTCAAACTTATCACAGATTCCCTGCAGCTGATCCAGGCTCAGCTCCTCAATGGAAACCTGCCTGTCGATACAATACAGCACCAGTTTTCCGATGATGCCGTGGGCATCCCTGAAAGGCACCCCTTTTCCCACCAGATAATCCGCCGCGTCTGTGGCGTTGGTAAAGCCGTTCATGGCGCTCTTTGCCATCACATCCCTGCGGAATTTCATGGTACGGATCATCCCGGTAAACAGAGTCAGGCAGCTTTCCACCGTTTCTATGGCGTCAAAGGTCTGCTCCTTGTCCTCCTGCATGTCCTTATTGTATGCCAGCGGCAACCCCTTCATAGTAGTCAGCATCCCCATCAGGGCGCCGTACACCCGGCCGGTCTTGCCGCGGATCAGCTCCGCGATGTCGGGATTCTTTTTCTGAGGCATAATGCTTGAACCGGTGGAATAGGCGTCGTCCATCTCCACAAAGCGATACTCATCGCTGTTCCAGAGAATGATCTCCTCACAGAAACGGCTTAAATGCATCATGATCGTGGAAAGCGCGCTCAGATACTCGATCACGTAATCCCGGTCAGAGACAGAATCCATACTGTTTAACGTTGGGCCGTAAAAATCCAGAAGCTGCGCGGTATATTCCCGATCCAGAGGATAAGTGGTGCCGGCTAACGCTCCCGCTCCCAGCGGGCAGTAATTCATCCGCTCATAGATGTCGTGCATCCGGCTCCTGTCCCGTTTGAACATTTCAAAATAGGCGCCGAAATGATGAGCCAGTGTCACCGGCTGGGCTTT
>JAJQGR010000074.1 GCA_021200345.1 Lachnospiraceae bacterium
CCGGCAGCGCGCCGCCCACCATATCCGGGCTCTGTGAATAAAGCACCTCCAGGTATCCGGACAGCTTCTCACGCATCTCCTCCCCGTCAATGTACACGATATTGCACTCGGGAATTGCTTTCTCCGCAATCGCGGCGCTGCCTACAATGCCGGCCTCAGCTACCAGCTCCGCAGTATGTGTCACATCGCTCAGTGCCTCCTCAGCGCTCGCCTTCCGCTCCGCCATGAAATTTAACACAGCCGCTTCATGTTCCTCTAAAAACTCCGTGCGCACGATGGTCACACCGGTCACCAGTGCATTGTCCGTGCCCTGCTCCTCCTGCAGCGCATTCCAGGCCTCATTGATATCTACAGCCACCACCAGCGATTCATTCTGATTGCAGGCCACGGTCACAAAAGGCTGTGGCAGTAAACCGATTGCCGTCGGATCCTCTGCCAGGATCGCCGCCACCTCGGAAGCCTCCGATTTATATTCCAGCGTGCAGTCAGTCACGCCATAGCCCGCCAGCAGATACTGCAGCGCGTAATCCGGCGTGGTGCCTTTGCCGGGCAGATAGACAGTCCTGCCGCTTAAGTCCTCGATACTGCTGATACTCTCATCGCCGGTCACCAGATAAAGCACACTCAAAGTGTTGATATCCAGCACCGTGACGCCGCCCTCGGTTTTATTGTACAGAGTGCTGGCCGCATTGGCAGGAATCAGAATAACATCCAGCTCGCCTTTTACCAGCGCTGTGGTAATCTCATCCGCCGCAGTGGCGATGGTAAACTCATAATTGCCGGTCGTTTCCCCGTTCTCAGAATCCTCCATCAGCTGCACCAGACCAATGGTGGTTGGTCCGGACAAAGAGCCGATGCGGATCAGTGTATCATCCGTCGCAGTCTGTGTGCTGCTGCTGCAGCCGCCAAGCAGCCCGCACACCAGCGCCAGACCGCACATCAATGCGAATAGTTTCTTTTTCATAATCTCCTCCGTCATTTTTATTCCTGTTGCAGTTTCCGGATATGCATTTAACCTCTGAAATCCGGCATAACTTTCATAACACGCAAAAGGTTTCGGTGAAATATCAATTCACCGAAACCATTTTACTATACTGCCTTTGAAATTACCACCATTTCTTTGTCAACATCTGCATTTTCAGCTCAGATCCCTGCCATTGGATGCGATTACCTTTTTATACCAGTAAAATGAGTCCTTTTTTCTTCGTGTAAAATCACCGTTTCCAAAATCATCTCTGTTGACATGAACAAAACCATACCTTTTTGTCATCTGCCCGGAGCCATTGCTTACAACGTCAATACATCCCCATGGCATATACCCTATCAAATCAACTCCATCATCAATTGCGTCCTGCATTGCAAGAATATGCTGTCTGACATACTCGATACGATACGGATCATGTATGCTTCCATCCTCTTCGACAACATCCTTTGCGCCAAACCCATTTTCTGATATAATGATTGGGATCTGGTAACGACCGTATACCTCATTCAGAAAATACCTGAGGCCGGAGGGATCAATCTGCCAGCCCCATTCGGATGCTTTCAGATAAGGATTTTTGGGCCTTCCTATCAAATTTCCACTGGCGATATCCAGTCCTTCCCGACAGGTGGAAATGTGAGACATATAATACGAGCACGTATAAAAATCCACCTTTCCTTCCTTTAAAATTTCTTTATCCTCCGCTGAGATATTGAGCGTAATTCCCAGTTTTTCCCAGATACGCTTCGCGTAATGAGGATATTCTCCCCGCACAAGCACATCGGAACAGTAGAAATTATTTTGCTGCCATTCCTGCTGGCATCTGATCATGTCATCCGGCGCACAGGTATATGGATAAAATACCATCGATGCAATCATGCACCCGAATTTAAAATCAGGATTTATTTCATGACCCAATTTTACTGCCCGGGCACTGGCCAGGAATTGATGGTGCAGCCCCTGAAACCGGAGCTGAGGAATATCGTTCTGATTTCCCAAATCAGCAGTGCCTTCATTTAAAATCCCCAGGCTGAAATACCCGCCTGTTGGAATGGCCCCGGCATTGATTTCATTGAAGGTCAGCCAGTAGGTTACCTTATCTTTATATCTTTCAAAAATAACCCTGCAATACTTCAAAAAAAGCTCTATCACATGTCTGTCTGTCCATCCATTGTACTTCTCCGTCAGATAAAAGGGCATTTCATAATGGGAAATTGTAACCAGCGGTTCTATTTGATATTTCCGCAGTTCATCAAATACCTGATCGTAAAACTGAAGGCCTTTTTCATTCGGGCTTTCCTCTTCCCCGGTGGGGAAAATTCTTGTCCAGGCGATCGACATTCGAAACATCTTCATTCCCATTTCAGCGCATAGACGAATGTCTTCCTTATAATGATGATAAAAGTCACTGGCTTCATGCGACGGATAATAAACACCCTCTTCAATGACCCTGCTGATTTTTCTCGGGTTTTCATTGCTTCCTTCCGATTCCATATCCGCAGTGCTGGGGCCTTTCCCATCCTCATTCCATGCGCCTTCAAACTGATTGGCAGCTACCGCTCCTCCCCAGAAGAAATTTTCCGGGAACCCTTTACTCATTTGCAGCTACCTCCTCCGTCTCGTCCTTATACAAAATGAATGTACAAATCATGGTTACGATTGCCCCAACAGCCAGTCCAATGATCATATACAACAGATTCATGTCGCCATCATGTACATACATTGATAAACTGAAAATACCAATCGCCCCAAAGGAATAGGCGGATACATGAAGCAGACCCGCAACACCTGCTCCGCAGAAATTTCCGATCATTGCGGCAATCATAGGTCTCTTGTATTTTAAATTTACCCCGTACATAGCCGGTTCCGTCACTCCTCCCAATATCGCCGTTACAGCTCCGCTGAGCGCAATTGAGCGAAGATTTTTGTCTTTCGTTTTAATTGCAACAGCAAGGCTCGCAAATCCCTGATCCATATTGGAAACAAAGGTTGCCGGATTTAAGAAGGACTCCTTTCCATATGTGGCGATAGACTGTACCACAAACGGTGAAATAGCGGTATGCATTCCTGTCATAATCAGGAAAGGGATCAACGCACTGACAATAGCGATTCCCAGGAAGCCCACCATATCATAAATCCATATCAATACATCGCTGATCACCAGACCAACGTAGTATCCTGCAGGTGCCAGAACACAAAGCACAATCGGCAGCATCACCAGCGCGGTCAAAAGCGGCACCAGCATGGTGCGCAGTATTTCCGGAATAATCTTTTTAAAGAATTTTTCCACATATTTTAACACAAGTACCGATAATAATACCGGGAAGATCGTCCCCGTGTAAGTTCTGGCTGCAATGGGAAGCCCATAGATTTTCAGCGTTGTACCATCAGCAGCAGCATTTGTCGCCAGAGAAATGAACGTCGGATGGCAAAGGATCGCCCCCATCAGCATACCCAAAGGTATGCTTGTTCCCATTCTTTTTGCCGCATATCCGCCAACAAATATGGGAAGGAAATAAAAGCCCGCATCACCTACAAAGGTCAGTATCTGATATGTGGACATGTCTTCCGTTAACAGCCCTGTCAGACCGCCCAACGCGACAATCACCTTAATCATACCGCAGGCAACCAGAATTGGGATGACAGGAGAAATACTTCCCGCTATTGTCTGAATGATATTATTAACTACTGACCCCTTGCCGGCTTTTGGTTTGCTCTCGGTATTCTCCTCCGGCACCTCACTCATCTGTTCCAGACCGTTCTTCTCACAAATCAGACTATACGCGTCAGCGACGGCCGCTCCGATGACCACCTGAAGCTGTTCCCCCTGCCAGCGCAGGCTGATCACGCCTTCCACCTTCTCCAGCTTTTCTTCCTGCACCTTGCTTTTATCCTTTAAGTTAAATCTAAGACGGGTAACACAGTGCGAGAAAAAAACGATGTTATCTTTTCCGCCAATAAGATCAACAATGGAATCCGCCAGTTCCTCATACTTTTTTGCCATAACCTTTTTCCTTTCTTTTCATTTGTTTATTTTATAATCAAAGATTGCGCGCCATCTTTCAATTATCCAGGTGATAATAAATAAAACATTATCCTTCCGGCTCCCGTTGTATGCTTTGTCCGGCTTTCACATGCTGACAGTCCACGAAGGAAATATTTTTATTTTTTGGATCAGTTACAATCAGCATCGTTGTCGTGGAATAGCCTTTTTTCTCAAGAGACGCATAATTTACTCTCACAACCGGCTCTCCCGCTTTCACCCGGCTTCCTTCTTTCTTTAAAATCGTGAAGCCCTCCCCATTCAGATTCACCGTGTCAATTCCAATATGGATCAGGAATTCAACGCCATCGTTTCTGGTAACGCCAAACGCATGTCCTGTTGAAAACAGCATTGATATTACGCCATCACAGGGCGATACAATTTCTCCATCCTCTAACACAAATGCCACTCCATCTCCCATGACCTTTTTGGAAAAAACATCGTCATTTACACTCTCTAACGGAACCATTTTCCCTGTTGCAACAGCAACCACCTTATTTTCCTTTTTTAAGAACTTCAGCATTTTATGCTTCCTCCCATTTTTATTTTGTGACTGACCATGTATGCTGTCAAAATACTTTTACAAAAACATTTTCAGCCCTCAGCAGCTATTTAGAATGCGTTTCTCTTTCACATAACCGGTTAATATGCATCATCAGATACAATATTTCTTCCTCCCCCAATTTCCATTGATATTTATTTTCAAAATACTGATACATTTCCTGAGCGCAACAATATTCTTCCGGAAATTCTTTTTTCATTTCCTGTAAAACCGCAACATTTCCGTCTTCCAGCAAAACCTGATTTTTTCCCCTCTCTATCAGGTATTCCATATGGGATACAAATCTGGAATAATTAAATCCGGACCGATTGATTGTCATCTGAAAATAATCCTCGATGATACATGTGATATCCTCTATAATCAGACGATCCGCTTTTTTGTCATTCACAGATTGATCCGAATGCTCAGCGTTAATAATATGCAGCGCAATTCCGTAAATTTCCTCATCAGGCAGCGTAACAGATAATTTACGTTTCAACAGGCGAAGACAATATCTTCCAACATCAACTTCAACCGGATAAAAGGTGTCTAAATTATGCGTCATGGAAAAATTAAAAATACAGTTTTCTCCCGCTCTTTCAATCGCAAATTCTATATGATCCGCCAGAGTAAAGACAATATTGGAGCTCAAAAGCGTATTCAGACGGCTTCTGGCATAATCTATGACTCCTGATGATATTTCTATAATTTCAGGTGCTATTGTTTCAATCAAACTGATATAGCGCGGATCCACATTGTAATAAGTACGCTGTATCATCTTCAGGTCCCTGATTTCATACGGTGGTTTCTTAAAGCCTATTCCTGAAGCAAACGCAACAAGTTCATTCCCTGAATCATCTACACAAATAGCTACATTGTTATTTATGTTCTTAATCACTTTCATTGCATATACCCATTCATATTTATTGATAGAATCAATAAAAAATACTCTTCAAGAAAGCACCATATTAAATGCGACCAAAACCGCACTTACATTGGAAAAGCCTCTTAAAGAGTAACAAACCAAATTTCTTAAGTTGCGAATAGCTTATCACGCTATAAAAAATATGTCAATACTTTTTTGAAATTTCTTTAAATTTCCTTAAATTTTTTAACAAAAAAGTTGAAAATGCAAAAGGGTTCAGCAGGAAGAAACTGCTGAAACCCTTTTTGCCATATTTTATCACATCACATTTTAATCGTCAGGCATATCATACCACGGCATTGACACAGCTACATTTGTCATGCATCCATGCCAATATTGCTTCTGCGGAATCTCCCACGCATGATGATCCGTATGCAGCAGCTGATGCGCCTTATGCCCATTGGGCTCGCCCATAAAATTCTCATAAAGCTTCTGCACATCCACATTCTCATGAGAGAAACGGATGGAGGCATTTTCGTCAAGATTTCGAAGGGTGCCGCCCCGCACTGCCGCCAGCTCCTCTCCGTCATGGATGGGCTGCCCGCCGCCACCCGCGCAGCCGCCCGGGCAGGCCATGATTTCCACAAAATCATAATGCACGTCGCCCCGTTTCAGCGCTTCGATCAGCTTCCTGGTATTACCCAGTCCGCTGGTCACCGCCGTCTTAATCTCCAGATCTTTGATATGATATACCGCCTCCGTCCAGCCCTGCTGATAGACCGCCGGTCTGGTCTCTTTGAAAATATCAATATCCGGGTTTTCTCCAACAATCAGATAGTACGCGCTGCGAAGGGCCGCCTCCATGACGCCGCCGGTGGTGCCGAAAATCACGCCCGCGCCGGTGCCGTCCTGCATCAGCTGATCGCACTCCACGTCCTTTAGGCTCTTCGGATCGATGTGCGCTGTGCGGATCATACGGTTCAGCTCTCTGGTGGTCAGAGAGATATCCACGTCATGTCCCTGGTACTCCTCATAGAAGAGTTCCATATTGACCTCACCCTTTTTTGCGGTACAGGGCATAATGGAAACAGTGACCATATCCTCCGGGGCTACCCCGATCTGCTCAGCAAAGAAAGTCTTCATGGTCGCGCCAAACATCTGCTGAGGAGATTTGGCGCTGGACAGACGGTCCGTCAGCTCCGGGTACTGGGACTTGATAAACCGGACCCATCCCGGACAGCAGGAGGTAAACATGGGCATCTTCGCCGTATCCCCTCTTAAGAAGCGGTCAATAAACTCTGTCCCCTCCTCCATAATCGTCAGATCCGCGCTGAATACCGTGTCAAACACATAGTCAAAACCGATCTGGCGAAGGGCGTCCGCGATCTTTCCCATGGTAGCTTCCTCTCTGGAAAGTCCCAGCTCTTCACCCCAGGCCGCACGCACCGCCGGAGCCACCTGTACCACGGTGATCTTTCTCCTGTCGCCGATGGCATCCCATACATCGTCCGTGTCGTCCCGCTCACGTAAAGCGCCTACCGGGCAATGGGTAATGCACTGCCCGCAGAGGGTACACTCGGTGTCCTCGATCTTACGGCCGCCGCGCACTTTCACGCTGAGTCTGTCGGAGGTACCGTTGGTATCCCAGATATGGATGCCCTGCACCTTATCACAGATCTCCACACAGCGCATGCACTTGATACACTTGCTGTTATCCCTGATCAGCGGGAATTTGCGGTTCCAGTCGGATTTCTCAATATGCTTCTCAAAGGGCACGTCCAGGACGTTCAGTTCCTTCGCGGTGCTCTGCAGAGAACAATTTTCATTACGAATACAGAAAGCGCAGTTGGTCTCGTGCTGACTTAAGAGCATCTGTACGTTCTTTTTGCGGTTTTTGATGACCTTGGGACTGTTGGTGGAAACCACCATGCCCTCCTCCACCACGTTGTTGCAGGAGGCCACCAGCTTTTCCTTGCCCTCGATCTCCACCACACAAACGCGGCAGGAGCCCAGCTCATTCAAATCCTTTAAATAACACAGAGTGGGAATCCGGATCCCCGCCTGCCTGGCTGCTTCTAAAATGGTGGTTCCCTCAGGAACAGACACCTGTATTTTGTCGATTGTCAGGTTTACCATACGCTTGTCCGCCCTCCTTTGAATGCTCCATACCCAAAGTGGTCACAGTGCAGGCAGCGGCCCGCTTCCTGTGAACACTCTTTTTTCGTCATCGGGATCTCCACACCATCGAAATCGCAGGCCCGCTCACAGGCTTCTCTCTCATTGATGTTCACTCTGCCGCAGGGGGTGCGGTCGTCAATATTGGGAATCGGAATCTCCACATCACAGGAGATGGGATGGTGATAGCCTAAATATGTATCAATACTTGCCGCCGCCACTTTGGCAGCGCCCACCGCCTTAATCACAGTTGCCGGTCCGGAGGAGCAGTCGCCCGCGGTAAAGACACCGGGCATCCCCTTTACAGCCGCGGTCTTATCCGCCTGGAAGCGTCCCCTGGAAACAGGTGCACCCGCCGCCTCAAAATGCTGATACTCAATGTCCTGGCCGATTGCCACGATCACCGTCTGACAGGGAATGAGAACATCCTCCTCACCGGTAGGCTTCACGCTGGCTCTTCCGCCCTTGATGGTGCTGATCATCTGGGGCCTCGCCCATAATCCGTATGCCCTTCCTTCCTCATTGACAGCGATTTTCACAGGTGCCATCAGCGTACGCATTTCCACGCCCTCCGCCATGGCGCCCTCAATCTCCGCAGGCAGTGCGGTCATATCCGCCACTCTGCGGCGATATACGATAGATACCTTTTTGGCTCCCAGACGGACAGCGGTACGCACCGCGTCCATGGAGACGTTGCCGCCGCCAACCACCACAACTTCCTGACCGGTCAGATCCACAGGAGTACCCATACCTACGCCGCGCAAAAGCTTCACCGCGGAGATCACGCCCTGGGCGTCCTCCCCCTCGACCTCCAGCTTTTTGTCCGTGCTGGCGCCGATGGTGATAAGCACGGCGTCATACTGCTTTCTTAAATCATCCATGGTGATGTCTTCACCGATTCTGGTATTGTAAACAACCTCCACGCCGGTCTTTAAAATGGCCGCGATATCCTGATCCAGCCGGTCCTTGGGCAGTCGGTAATTGGGAATGCCATATCTTAACATGCCGCCCAGCTTGGGCAGCATCTCATAAACAACGGTCTGGTGCCCCATAAGCTGTAAATAATAAGCCGTTGTCAAACCGCAGGGACCGCCGCCGATAATCGCCACCCGCTTGCCTGTAGACTCCGCGCAGCTGGGCGGCTCCACTTCACCCGCGTAGTCCGCCGCCATCCGCTTCAGACCGCGGATATTCACCGCATCGTCCACGATTCTGCGCCGGCACTTGGTGTCACAGGGATGATCACAGATAAAACCGCAGGTGGTGGGGAACGGGTTGTCTTTGCGAATCAGGCGG
>JAJQGR010000283.1 GCA_021200345.1 Lachnospiraceae bacterium
AAAGCTTCGATACCACAAAATCATTATCATGACCGATGCGGATGTGGACGGCGCTCATATTGCGACTCTGCTTCTGACCCTGTTTTATCGTTTTATGCCGGAACTGATCTATGAGGGCCATGTTTATATCGCCACTCCGCCTTTGTACAAGGCCATTCCTGCCAAAGGAGAGGAAGAGTATCTCTATGATGACAAGGCTTTGGAGAGATACCGCAAGAGACACAAGGGTTCTTTCACCCTTCAGCGTTACAAAGGTCTTGGGGAAATGGACGCCAACCAGCTATGGGAGACCACCCTGGATCCGGAGCGCCGGGTGATGAAAAAAGTAGAAATCGAGGACGGCCGCCGTGCCAGCATGGTGACCGAGGTCCTGATGGGAACAGATGTACCGCCTCGTAAGGCTTTCATCTACGAACACGCGACTGACGCGGAGCTGGACGTATGATGAGCCGGAGATATTATCCGGAAGTTTAACGATAACTAAAAAACGGGCGATGATATTTGGAAAAGATAAGGCTGAGCTTTGCGTCAGCGCGAAGCCGTTCTTTTACCAAATATCATGCCGGCTTACATATGTAATCTGAAACGGAAAAGAATATGGAAGAGCGAATCCTCAAATCTGAATACTCCGAAGTAATGCAGAAATCTTTCATTGATTACGCCATGAGCGTTATCATTGCCCGGGCCCTGCCGGACGTGCGGGACGGTCTCAAGCCTGTGCAGCGCCGTACTCTCTACGACATGTACGAGTTGGGCATCCGCTATGACAGACCTTACCGCAAATGTGCCCGTATTGTGGGAGATACCATGGGCAAATACCATCCCCATGGCGACGGTTCCATCTATGACGCGCTGGTGGTGATGGCTCAGGATTTCAAGCGTGGTCTGCCCCTGGTGGACGGTCATGGCAATTTTGGCACCATCGAGGGTGACGGTGCCGCGGCCATGCGTTACACAGAGGCCAGGCTGGAGCGAATTGCTCAGGATGGGCTTTTGGCTGATCTGGATAAAGACGTTGTGGACTTTATCCCCAATTTTGACGAAACAGAAAAAGAGCCCTCCATTTTGCCCGCCAAATTCCCCAACCTGCTGATCAATGGCTCTGAGGGAATTGCGGTGGGTATGTCCACCAGTGTTCCGCCTCACAATTTCGCGGAGGTGGCGGATGCCACAAAAGCTTATCTGAATAATCCGGATATCTCGGTTCAGGAGCTGATGCGCTACATACCGGGGCCGGATTTTCCAACCGGAGGTATTATCTGCAATAAAGATGAACTTCTGAACATTTATGAGACCGGTACAGGCAAAATCAAAATTCGCGGCCGTGTGCAGGTGGAAAAGCGGAAAAACGGCAGGCTGAATATTGTTGTTACGGAAATACCGTATACAATGATCGGCAGCGGAATTGCCAAATTTCTGCAGGATGTGGCTGCTCTTTCGGAGAGCAAAAAGACCAATGATATCGTGGATATTTCCAATCAGTCCTCCAAGGATGGAATCCGTATTGTTATTGAAGTCAGACGGGATACCGATACTGAGAATTTCATCAACATGCTTTACAAAAAAACCCGTCTGGAGGACACCTTCGGTGTGAATATGCTTGCCATTAAGGATGGAAGACCGGAGGTTTTAAGCCTAAAGCAGATCATTGCCGCCAATGTGGACTTCCAGTTCGAGTTTACCAGGCGAAAATATACCACGCTTCTCAATAAGGAACTGGAGAAAAAAGAGATTCAGGAAGGGCTGATCAAAGCCTGCAATGTGATTGACCTGATTATAGAGATCCTGCGGGGCTCCCGGGACCGGAACATGGCCAAAAACTGTCTGGTGAACGGAGAGACAAAGGGAATTAAATTTAAGAGCAAAGGTTCGGAAATCATGGCCAGCCAGCTGATGTTTACGGAAAAGCAGGCAAACGCTATTCTGGAGATGCGGCTTTATAAGCTCATCGGCCTGGAGCTGGAGGCATTGATTAAGGAGCATGAGGACACGCTGACCAATATTTACAGTTATGAGGATATCCTGTCCAGGCGTGATTCCATGGCCCAGGTCATCATTCAGGAGATGGATGGCTTTAAAAAGGATTATAAAAAAGACCGGCGCACCACCATTGAGAATGCCCAGGAAGCGGTTTTTGTAGAAAAAAAAGCAGAAGAAGCGGATATTTATGTGATGATTGACCGCTTTGGCTATATCCGTGGCGTGGATGAAGTTACTTTCGAGAGAAATAAGGATTCAGCATTGGCTGAGAATCGTTTTGTATTTAAATGTAAAAATACAGGAAAAGTGTGCATTTTCACGGATAAAGGGCAGATGTACACACTCAGGGCGTCTGACATTCCCTGCGGAAAGTTCAGGGATAAGGCGCAGCCTGTGGATAATATCAGCGCTTATTCTTCAGAGAAAGAAGCCATTGTGTTTGCTGCCAGTCAGTCAGATATGAATCTTTACAGACTATGCTTTGTCACGGCCCAGGGCATGGGAAAACTGGTGGACGGCGGTGAGTTTGATGTGACAAGAAGGAGTGTGGCCGCTACAAAGCTGCAGGAGGGGGACAGCCTGATCAGCGTGGAAATTTATAAGGATCAGAAGCATATTGTATTACGGTCAAAGGAAGGATATTTTCTCCGCTTTGCCATGGAGGAGATTCCGGAAAAAAAGAAGGCGGCCGTGGGTGTGCGTCTGATGAAGCTGAAGCCATCGGATCTGCTGGACGATGTCTATTATTTGAAGTATAATGACAACGTGACAATCTCTTACAGGGAAAAACAGATGGATCTCTCAAAATTAAAACTGGGGAAAAGAGATACCGCAGGTGTAAAGGTGCGGGTATAATGCTGGAGTCAGAATGATATCGCTGACCGGGGTATGACTGGTCAGTCTGGCTCCATACGGGAGGAAAACGGATGAGAGTGATTGCGGGAAAAGCCAGAAGGCTGCCTTTGAAAACCGTGCCTGGATATGATACCAGACCTACACAGGATATCACCAAGGAAACGTTGTTTAATATTCTGATGCCGGATATCCCCGGCTGTGTGTTTGTGGATTTGTTCAGCGGCACAGGCGGAATCGGCATTGAGGCATTGAGCCGGGGGGCGAGAAAGGCTTATTTTGTGGAGCAGTCACCGAAAGCAATGTCCTGTATTCGGGATAATCTGTCATTTACAAAGCTGGCGTATCAGGCCGTCACTCTTAAAATGGACGCGGCCGGCTCGCTGCATCATATATTTGAAAAAGAAGTTGATATCATTTTCATGGACCCGCCCTATGGACAGGGGCTGGAGAGACAGATACTGACACTCCTGAAAGACAGGAGTTATGTTACTTCTGATACCCTTGTCATTGTGGAGGCAAGGCTGGAGGAGGATTTTTCCTACGTGACTGAGCTGGGCTTTGAGGTGTATCGGGAAAAGAAATATAAAACCAACAAGCATGTTTTTATCAGGAGAGAGCAGAATGAAGAGAGCAGTTTATCCGGGCAGCTTTGACCCGCTGACTTATGGACATCTGGATATCATAAAACGCGCCGCCGGGATTTTTGATGAATTGACGGTCGCGGTTTTGAATAATACCGCAAAATCTCCATTGTTTTCTGTGGAAGAACGTGTTAAGATGATTGAGGAAGTGACGAAGGATATTCCCAATGTGCATGTGGATTCTTTCTCCGGTCTGCTTGTAGATTATGCGGCCTCCCATGAGATTCCCGTATCGGTCAGAGGACTGAGAGCGGTTACGGATTTTGAATATGAACTTCAGGTCGCCCAGACCAACAGGCTTCTTTCCCGGGGAAAACTGGACACGTTTTTTCTGACTACCAGTCTGGAGTATGCTTATCTGAGCAGCTCCGTGGTGAAAGAAATCGCGGAATTTCACGGAAATCTGGATCGTTGTGTACCGGAGCATGTTGAACAGAGACTATATGAGAAATTTGGACATAAAGTATGAACACTAGCGCGCAAAACGGAAGGAGTGAAATCAAATGGCATCAAGAATTGAGCAATTGATTGAAGAAATTGAAAGCTATATCGATACCTGCAAACCTCAGGCTTTTTCCAAGGATAATATCATCGTGGACAGGAATCATATTGAGGAGCTTCTGGATGAGCTGAAGAAAAAGACACCGGAGGACATTAAAAGGTATCAGCGTATTGTGGCTCAGAAGGACGCAATCCTTGAGGATGCGAGAGCCAGCGCTCAGGCTCTTGTAGATAAAGCCACGATTCAGACCAATGAACTGGTCAGTGAGCATGAGATTATGCAGCAGGCTCATGCCAGGGCGCAGGAGGTGGAGCTGATGGCGCGTCAGAAAGCTCAGGAGCTGATTGACGCGGCCGCCATTGAGGCCAATAATATGCGGATGGCCGCGGTGCAGTATACTGATGATCTGCTGGCCAATATTGAGAATCTTCTGTCCCATTCTATTCAGACAACGCAGAGTCAGTATGAGAATTTGAATACCAGTCTGAATCAGTATCTGAATGTGGTTACTGCCAACAGAGAAGAGCTGCGCCCGGCAGAAGAGCATCATGAGGATTCAGAGCAGGCTCCCGCGCCGGGATCTTCCACCGGGGAAATCCCGCTGGATCTGCTTTGATGTCTGTTCAGCAAGGATGCAGAAGTTATTTGATGTGGACGTATACTCAGGTTTATGGAAAGCCGGTAGGATTACCGGCTTTCTTGTGCATGGAGATATTTACAGGCGTCTGATTGCGAAAAGCCATGGATCTTAAGTGCGCGAAAGGAACAGAAAATGCATCATTTACTGAAGAATAAAAAGGCCTGTCTGTTTGATATGGACGGGACTCTGCTGGATTCCATGTATGTATGGAAGGTTGTGGACGAGCATTTTTTCGGCCTGTTTGGTATGGAGGTGCCGCCAAATCTGCAACAGGAAATCGGCGGTATGAGCTTTACGGAAACCGCCGGGTACATAAAAGAACAATACAGGATTTCCATGACCGGGGAAGAAATCAGGGATCTTTGGAACCGGCTGGCGCAGGAAGAGTATGCCAGCCATGTAAGTTACAAACCCGGTGCCCAGGAGTTTTTGCAGTATTGCAAAGATATGGGGCTGAAGACCGCCATCTGTACCAGCAATTCCCGCCAGCTGCTGCAGGCTGCCGATTCACACCTGAATCTGTCTCAATATATCGATGAGTTTGTTACTGCCTGTGAGGTGGAAAGAGGAAAGCCGTTTCCGGATGTTTATCTTGCCGCTGCCAGAAAGCTGAAAGTAAAACCGGAGGAATGTCTTTGTTTTGAGGATATTCTGCCCGGGGTCAGGGCAGGACGAAACGCGGGAATGGAGGTCTGCGCTGTGGAGGATTCACATGCGGTCCAGGACAGGCAGCAGATCAGGAGGGAATCACAATTATATATTGCGGATTATCATGAACTTTTCGGGGAATGAATTGCTGCAATGAGGCTGTCATTTGTGTAAGAAATACAGAGTTATTATAATAGAGTTTTCATAATCATATTAGAGGAGTTTTTATTTATGCTTCGCAGATTTTTGGGCCTGGCTCAGGTAAAAAATACTTATCGATACATAGATACACAGAGAGTGTATGAGATTCTCCGCACCGTTCTGTTTTTTGGAGTGTCTATCGCTCTTTTTTTGGGCGGATATCAGGCCACAGGGAGCAGAAATAATCTGCTGACGGTGGTTGCTGTTCTGGGCTGTCTCCCGGCCAGCAAGAGCATGGTATCCGCTATTATGTTCTGCAGGTTTCACAGCGCGTCCGAGCAGGTCCATCAGGCGGCTGCGCCCTTTGATGAAACACAGGACACCCTTTATGATCTGGTGTTTACAACCCAAAAAGTGAATTATTCGGTCGCTCACTGTTGCCTGATCGGCAATGAGCTGGTGCTTTTGACTGAGGATAAAAAGCTGGATAAAAAGGGGCTGGAGTCTCATTTGAATGAAATGTTTAAAAAAGCTGGACTGGGAAAGGTAAATATTGGTATTTTCACGGAAATCCGGCGTTATACGGACCGGCTGAATACGTTGATAAAAGGGGAGCGGGAGGAATATAAAGATGCCGCTCTTTTAATAGAAACGTTAAGGGAAATCACTTTATAATGCAGGAAATCATTGTCGCCAAACATAAGGCCGGTCAGCGCTTCGATAAGCAGCTGCAAAAATTGCTGCCGGAGGCTGAGCGTGGGTTTTTATACAAAATGCTCCGCAAAAAAAATATTACCCTGAATGGGAAAAAAGCTCAGGGAAATGAGATGGTCTCTCTTGGAGACAGGGTGCAGTTTTATTTTTCGGAGGAAACCTTCCGCAAATTTGGCGGCAGGCAGGACGCGTACAGTGTTAAGAACGCCTTACGTCCCTATATCGAGGCCTATGCGTCTTTGAAAGAGATCCTGGTGATCTATGAGGACAGGAATGTAATTATATGCAGCAAACCTGCCGGCGTCCTGAGCCAGAAAGCAAAAGAAGGAGACGTATCAGTCAATGAGTGGCTGACGGGATATCTTCTTCATACAAATCAGATTGATTCCGAAATTCTGGCAAGCTTTAAGCCCTCAGTCTGTAACCGCCTGGACAGAAATACTTCCGGCCTGATGCTTTTAGGAAAGACTCTGTCAGGCAGTCAGCATTTAAGTCAGTGGGTCAAAGGCCGTAATATTAAAAAGTTTTATCGTCTCTTTGCTCTGGGAAAGGTGACAGAGCCTTTTCATGTCAGGGGATATCTGAGCAAAAATGACAAGACCAACAAGGTCAGCGTCAGCGACAGTCATTTTTCCGGAAGTGAATTTATTGAAACAGCCTGTACACCTTTAAGAGTGTATGGGGATATCAGCTATCTGGAGGTGGAACTGATCACCGGGAAGCCGCATCAGATTCGGGCGCATCTGTCAGCTTTGGGACATCCTCTGATTGGAGATTATAAATATGGCCGCAGGGATATCAATGAAGTTTTCCGCAGGGCGTTTGGGGTGAACGGGCAGCTGCTGCACGCTTATCGTCTGGAGTTCCCGCGGATTGTGGAAGAGGAGTATGTGGATTTAAACCGGGCAGTATTCATTGCGCCTGAGCCTGAGATTTTTGACAAAATTAAAAAAACTTATAAGGTATAAACGAGATGGCTACCTGGAATTCAAGAGGATTGAGGGGCTCCACACTGGAGGAGCTGATCAATCGTACCAATGAAAAATACAATCAGGCTGGTCTGGCGCTGATCACCAAGGTGCCCACGCCGATTACGCCCATAGAGATCGATAAGGAGAGCAGGCATATTACCCTTGCCTATTTTGATCAGAAAAGCACGGTGGATTATATTGGGGCGGTACAGGGCATTCCTGTCTGTTTTGACGCCAAGGAATGTGCCCAGGATACCTTTACGCTGGCCAATATTCACGAACATCAGGTGAAGTATATGGAGGCCTTTGAGAAGCAGGGCGGGGTGGCTTTTTTTCTGATTTACTATACCCACAAGGATATTTTTTATTATCTGCCTTATGAAATGCTCGCCTGGTTCTGGGAGAGGGCGGCTCAGGGAGGAAGAAAAAGCTTTCGGTATGAAGAATTGAATCCGGAGTATGTGCTGCCGCGGCATAAGGGAAACGGGATTTTTGTGCCCTGGCTGGAAATGCTGCAAAAAGATCTGGATGACAGAGAATAGCTTTCGGTTGACATTTTACCGGAAATGTGTATACTACTAAAGGACGCGCTGTTACATTATCAGATTAGCACTGTGATGTGCTAAAGTAAAAATGCAGATCATCTGTTTTGTCAGACAGACATTGTGGTGTGTTGGCACAGACTGACGGAAATTTTTTGAAAGGTACTGTTATGAATTTAAATATATTGCACACTCCGGAGGGAGTGAGGGATCTTTATGGTGCGGAGCTGAGGCGAAAGCGTCAGGTGGAGGCGGCCGTGCGCAAAACCATCGACAGTTTTGGGTATGAGCCCATTGAGACGCCCACGTTTGAGTTTTTTGATGTGTTTTCCAGAGAGGTTGGCACCACGCCAAGTAAGGATTTGTATAAGCTTTTTGACAAGGATGGAAATACACTGGTGCTCCGGCCGGATTTTACGCCTTCCATCGCCAGGTGTGCGGCCATTTATTTTATGAAAGATTCCCAGCCTTTGCGGTTGTCATACGAGGGCAAAACATTCACAAATGTGAAAAGCCTGCAGGGAAAGCTTCAGGAAGTGACCCAGATGGGGGCGGAGCTTTTACAGGATGATTCCGTTCAGGCAGACGCGGAGATCCTTACGCTTGTGGTATCGGTGCTGAAAGCCTGCGGTCTTGACAACTTTCAGATTTCCGTGGGTCATATGGAATATTTCAAGGGGTTGTGTGAAGAAGCGGGACTTGACCGGGACACTGAGATTGCTCTTCGGGAGGCCATTTCCGCCAAAAATATTTTCGCAGCGGAGGAGCTTTTGGCACCCTTTGACATTTCCGAGGATGTGAAGCAGGCTTTATTGAAGGTTACGGATCTGTTTGGCTCTGTGATGGATCTGAGTCTGGCAAGGAAGCTGACGCATAACGCCCGTTCCGCTGCGGCCCTGGACAGGCTGGATGCCCTGGCGCAGATTCTAAAGGCCGGCGGAATGGACCGGTATGTTTCCTTTGACCTGGGACTTTTGAGTAAATATCATTATTATACGGGTATTATTTTTAAGGCCTATTCCTATGGTGTCGGGGATGCCATTGTGAAGGGCGGACGATATGATCAGCTGCTTCTTTATTTTGGAAAGTATGCGCCGGCCGTGGGCTTGGCTGTTGTGGTGGATGATGTGATGGAGGCG
>JAJQGR010000230.1 GCA_021200345.1 Lachnospiraceae bacterium
GGCCAAGGAAGTGGGCGTGAATTTTATCGGCGGATATTCGGCTCTGGTCAATAAAGGCATGACGAAAGCGGATGAAATGCTGATACGGTCTATTCCTGATGCGATGGCTGTCACTGAACGGGTTTGCAGCTCTGTCAATCTGGGATCCTCCAAGACAGGGATCAATATGGACGCGGTTCGATTGATGGGAGAGGTTATCAAACAGACTGCGGAGAAAACCAAAGAACAGGATTCTCTGGGCTGTGCCAAACTGGTGGTCTTCTGTAACGCACCAGATGACAATCCGTTCATGGCGGGAGCCTTTCATGGTGTCACAGAGGCGGACAGAGTCATTAATGTGGGCGTATCCGGCCCGGGTGTGGTGAAAAACGCTCTGGAGCAGGTACGGGGAGAAAATTTTGAGGTATTATGCGAGACCATCAAAAAGACAGCTTTTAAGGTGACCCGGGTAGGCCAGCTGGTAGCGAAAGAGGCCAGCAGAATGCTGGATGTGCCTTTTGGCATTGTGGATTTGTCTCTGGCCCCCACACCGGCCATCGGCGATTCTGTGGCGGATATTCTGTGTGAGATTGGCCTGGAACAGGCGGGGGCGCCGGGCACTACGGCCGCTCTGGCGCTTTTAAATGATCAGGTGAAAAAGGGCGGAGTCATGGCCTCTTCCTATGTGGGAGGACTGAGCGGCGCGTTCATTCCGGTCAGTGAGGATCAGGGGATGATCGACGCGGTAAAAGCCGGGGCACTGACGCTGGAAAAGCTGGAGGCAATGACCTGTGTCTGCAGCGTGGGCCTGGATATGATCGCGATCCCCGGCAGCACCAAAGCATCCACCATTTCCGGCATTATTGCCGATGAGATGGCCATCGGTATGGTGAATCAGAAGACCACAGCCGTCCGTGTGATCCCCGTTGTGGGCAAGGATGTGGGAGACACGGTAGAGTTTGGCGGGCTTTTGGGATATGCCCCCATCATGCCGGTAAATTCTTTCTCCTGTGACGCCTTCGTGAGCAGGGGCGGCAGAATACCGGCGCCGATTCACAGTTTTAAGAACTAAAATCGGTTTACAAAATCACAAGCTGTTTCTGATATTCCCCCGGCAGCCGTTCCCCGGATTTGTGATACCGTACACTGTCATAAATCTGACTGGCTTTTACATTCAGGTCAAGAAGCTGCTGCGCCTGGGGCGGCAGAACCGCAGACGCATCGGCCAGTTTCGTAATCAGCGGAATTGCCGCACTTGCTTTTAATTGATGAAGTAACGGAGCAGAGTCTTTTCTGAAGCCGAGAATCCTTGCATAAGGCACCTGGGCGTGTACGTCCCAGGTGTCTTTTTGAATGCCCAGCAAAATACAGGATAATATACGGCAGATTTTTGCGTACGTGGTATCCTTTGTCCAGAGCAGGTTGGCAAACTGCTCATAATCTTCAAAGGCGGGGATGGCGTTTTGGATTTTATGCGCCAGCTGCGGCGTTACCTCCGGGTACAGCAATAAATCCTCATAGCTGCCAGACAGAAGCCTGTAGTGCAAAAGGGCGCTGAAATCCTTTGGAAAAAGCAGAGGGGAATGGGAGGCTTCCCCGGATTGAAGCAAGGTGCGCAGGGCAGTGGCAGAGGGATAACCGTCGGATTCAGAGGCTGAGCCGGATGGACTCTCACTGGACAGGTAGGCCATTCCTTTTCTTTTCACGGCCACCGGCGTGATGGAACTGTTCAGACAGCGTAACGCTTTCAGATATTCCAGCGCCAGAAGAGTGTTGGAATTCTGCTCCCGTGTCAGAAAACGGGTGTCCAGTTCGGGGTAAGCTTCTGTAACTGCCCGGGCTACCGCGGCAGGATAGCTTCTGCCGTCCTTTAAAGCCTCCTGAAGTGCGCTGCTGAAGGAAGCTGATTCCGATGTAGTGAGAATGCCGGATTTTGTCTGCTCTGTCTGGAGGAGGGAACGCACCAGTGCCTGCATGGGCTCCAGATCTTTTTCATCTTCCAGGCCAAAGCTGAGATGATCCACACACCCCAGCTCATGGGCCAGCGACACACCTCCGAAAGCAAACCCCTGGGCGGAGGAGAGGGCGTAAGGAAGCGGCAGCTCCAGCACCAGGTCGCTGCCTGCCCGCAGAGCCTTTTGAGCTCGCAGAAATTTTTCCTCCACGGCGGGAAGACCGCGCTGCACAAAATCGCCGCTCAGGATGGTGACAATATAATCGGCGCCGGTCATTTTACGGGTTTGCTCTATATGATACTGATGTCCTCCGTGCAGAGGGTTATATTCTGCGATGATAGCTGCAATCTTCATAAAGACTTCCATTCCATTTCTGTTTTATTTGTTAAAAAAATGTCAGAATGTACAAAAAAAAGTGCAATCGAACTGGAAAAATATGCATTTTCACGGGAAGAACCTCTTGTGAAAAAAATCCTTATTTAGTATAATACAGTAAGGAGTTTAGGGCAAGAGTCTTGTCCTATACATATTTTTACTAAAACGGCCTGACGGGCCGTATATAGAAAGGAGCAGTTAACATGTCTTATATTGATACAATTAAAGGCAGAGCAAAGCGGGACAAGAAAACCATTGTCTTACCGGAGACCAAGGATAAGAGAACTCTTTTGGCGGCAGCAAAGATTCTGGAGGAGAATATCGCGAGAGTCGTTCTGATCGGCAATGAGGAGAAGATCATGGACGGCGCAGGCTGGCTGGAGATTGACCTGGAGCACGCCATCATTGTGGATCCTGTTTCCTCCCCGAAGCTGGACGAGTATACCGAGATGCTCTATGAGCTGAGGAAGAATAAGGGGATGACCATGGAGAAGGCCAGAGAGCTTCTTCTGGGCGATGGATTGTTTTACGGTGTGATGATGGTCAAGGCCGGAGAGGCTGACGGTATGGTGGCCGGCGCCTGCCATGCGACTTCCGATACTTTAAGACCCGCTCTGCAGATTTTAAAGACTGCTCCCGGCACCAAACTGGTGTCAGCGTTTTTTGTGATGAGTGTTCCGGATTGCCAGTATGGCGAGAAGGGTACCTTTGTATTCGCTGACTGCGGATTGAATCAGGATCCTACCAGCGAGGAGCTGGCAGCCATCGCTGCTTCCAGCGCGGAGAGCTTCAAGGCTTTAGTAGGGCCCAGTCCCCGTATTGCCATGCTTTCCCATTCCACCAAGGGCAGCGCCAAGCATGCTCTGGTTGACAAGGTGACGGAAGCCACCCGCATTGCCCACGAGCAGTATCCTGATCTGGTGCTGGACGGCGAACTTCAGTTGGACGCGGCGCTGGTGGAGTCTGTTGCCAAGAGTAAGGCAAAGGGCAGCCCGGTGGCCGGCAAAGCCAACGTGCTGATTTTCCCGAACCTGGATGCCGGTAATATTGGATACAAGCTGGTGCAGAGACTGGGTAAGGCTGAGGCTTATGGCCCGATTCTGCAGGGCATTGCCAAGCCTGTCAATGATCTTTCCCGCGGCTGCTCCTGGGAGGATATCGTAGGCGTTGTGGCGATTACCGCTGTGCAGGCACAGCTGAATGGTTAAGCTTAATAGAAAGGATCAGATCACTATGAATATTTTAGTTATCAACTGCGGCAGTTCCTCTCTGAAATTTCAGCTGATCAACGCTGAGGCAGAAGAAGTGAAAGCAAAGGGTCTCTGCGAGCGTATCGGCATTGAGGGAAGTGTCATCACTTACACCCCCGCCGGCGGGGAAAAGGAGGTTACCCAGTCCCCCATGCCCACCCATACCGAGGCTATCAGCCTGGTGCTGGCAGCCCTGACCAATGAGAAGACCGGCGTGGTCAAGTCTCTCTCTGAAATCGGTGCCGTGGGACATCGTATCGTACATGGCGGGGAGAAATTTGCCTCCAGCTGCATCATCACGGATGAGGTTCAGGCAGCCATCGAGGAGTGCAGCGACCTGGCTCCTCTTCACAATCCGGCCAACCTGATCGGCGTGAACGCCTGTAAGGAGCTGATGCCCGGGGTACCGATGGTGGCTGTGTTTGATACTGCATTTCACCAGACGATGCCGGAGAAAGCATATATTTACGCCCTTCCCTATGAGTATTATGAGAAATACAAGATCCTCCGTTATGGATTTCACGGCACCAGCCACGGATATGTGGCTGGGCGCACCGCGGCTTTCCTGGGTAAGGACATCATAGAGTTGAAGACCATCGTCTGCCATCTGGGCAACGGTGCTTCCGTTTCCGCGGTGAACGGAGGAAAATGCGTGGATACGTCCATGGGACTGACTCCGTTGGAGGGACTCTATATGGGTACCCGTTCCGGCGATCTGGACCCGGCTATCCTGGAATTTATCGCCAATAAAGAGGGTAAGAATATCACAGAGATTACCAGTATTTTAAATAAAAAGTCCGGTGTCCTGGGCATGTCCTGCGGCCTGTCCAGTGATTTCCGCGACCTGCAGGAGGCTTATGAGGCGGGTAATCCCGGAGCCATCAGGGCTATGGAAGCATACTGCTACAAGGTAGCGAAGGTCATTGGCTCTTACGTGGCGGCTTTAAACGGTGTTGATGTTATCACCTTCACTGCCGGCATCGGTGAGAACAGCGGCTTTGTCCGCGAAAAGGTCTGCGCATATCTGGGATATCTGGGTATCACTCTGGATGCGGCCGCCAACGGCAGGCGTGGTGATGAGATGGAGATTACTACTCCGGATTCCAAAGTGAAGGTTCTGGTCATTCCGACCAATGAGGAGCTGGCAATTGCCAGAGACACATACGCTCTGGTAAAGTAATCACATAAAATTTCCGGCCGCACAGGTGGAAGATTTCATGAAGGCGGAGTCTGCTTACTGCAGATTCCGCCTTATCTGATCATTTGCGGTGACATTCTCTCTTATATGGAAAGTACATTGGAACAGGAATCCAATTTCATCCAATTCTCTGCCGTGCCCGTCAAATGACTTGAAAAGTATGTTTTATTATGTTAGAATGAGCCAGTGCGAAAGATAAGCGCGCAATGATGAGCTGTATGTACGCTTATGAAACGAGGAAGATCGTTATGTACAAAAAGAATGTTGGAAGCTTCCTGAAGCATTTTGACTTTTTTATACTTGATGTTATCTGTCTGCTGGTGGCTTTTTTGTTGTCCATGCTTTTTCGCTTTGATGTGATATCGTTGTCGAATCAGGAATTCAGGGATCTCTGGTTAAAGGTTATGGTCATTGCGTGCAGTGCGGATGTTGTGGTGGTCGCCGTTACCAATCCTTTTCAGGATGTGCTGAAAAGAGGGCATTTCCGTGAACTGATCAGGACGATTCAGCATGTAGTCTGGGTTGAACTGGTACTGATATTCATCTTATTTATTTTACAGTTGGCGGATCCGGTGTCCCGCGCTGTTATCGTGATGCTTCCCGCGCTGTATCTGTTTTTATCTTATGTAACACGTTTTTTTTGGAAACAGTGTCTGAAGTATCGAAAGCTGGCTGACAGAAATCTTCTGGTTATCACTCATCGAACCATGGCGGAAGAGGTGACTGAGAATATTAAGACCGGAGAATATCAGACCATTCAGGTCAGCGGTTTTATTTTCCTGGATCAAGATCAAAAAGGACAACAGGTCAATGGCATCCCGGTGGTGGCAAATTGGGAGGACATGATGGATTATATTTGCCGCAGTTGGGTGGATGAGGTCATGATTGTGCTGCCGGAAGGCGCAGCAAGTCCCAAAAAGCTTTTGCAGCAGTTGTCTGTCGCCGGTATTACCAGGCACCTGGTAATTATGACCAATGACAGCAGAGTGCAGCACAATGAGGCAGTGGATCAGATTGGAAAGTATACTGTTATTACAGATTTCATGAACAGCGTCACCTGGTGGCAGGTTCTGGTGAAGCGACTGATGGATATTGCGGGCGGCCTTGTGGGCTGTGCAATCACCGGGATCATTTATATTTTTCTTGCTCCGGCCATTAAAAGAAAATCTCCCGGCCCTGTTTTTTTCGCTCAGGAGCGAATTGGCAGAAACGGGCGAAAATTCAAGATCTATAAATTCCGAAGTATGTATATGGACGCGGAGGACCGCAAAAAAGAGCTGGAAGAGCAGAACCGTGTGAAAGACGGCATGATGTTCAAGCTGGATTTTGACCCCCGGATTATCGGCAACGAAATCCTGCCTGATGGTACATACAAGACCGGACTTGGCGATTTTATCCGCCGGACATCTCTGGATGAATTTCCTCAGTTTTACAATGTTTTGAAAGGGGATATGTCCCTGGTTGGCACCCGTCCGCCTACACTGGATGAGTGGGAGAAGTATGATCTGCATCACCGTGCCCGGATGAACACAAAGCCGGGCATCACCGGCATGTGGCAGGTAAGCGGCCGCAGCAATATTGTGGATTTTGATGAGGTGGTTCGTCTGGACACCGATTATATTCGCAGCTGGTCCATAGGACTGGACATAAAGATTTTGTTTAAGACTGTGCTCAGTGTGTTGAAAAAGGAAGGGTCGATGTAGCGGGAGGAAGAGAATATGTCATCCATTGCAATCGTTACAGCCAGAGGGGGCTCGAAAAGAATACCCAAAAAAAACATCAGAGATTTTTGCGGCAGACCGATCATTGAGTACTCCATTCAGGCGGCACTCGAAAGTAAGGTTTTTGATGAGGTCATGGTATCTACTGACAGTGAGGAAATTGCCTCCATTGCTGTGAAAGCCGGGGCAAAAGTGCCGTTTATGAGAAGTGAATTTACCAGCAGCGATTTTGCCACCACAAAGGATGTGTTAAACGAGGTCCTTTCCTGCTATGCGGCAAACTCCCAAAAGTTTGATGTCATGTGCTGCCTCTATCCCACGGCGCCTTTTGTGACTGCTCAGAAGCTGCGCCAGGGTTATGAGATACTGATGAGAACCGAAGCGGACAGTGTCATGCCGGTGGTACAGTTCTCTTATCCACCCCAGAGAGCGCTGGTGCTGCGAAATGGGATGCTGGAGTATCAGTATCCGGAAAACTTCAGTAAACGAAGCCAGGATCTGGAGCCGATTTATCATGACTGCGGTCAGTTTTATTTTTACAGAGTTTTTGAAGATCTGTCTTTCCATACGGATCACTTCGCTCCTGTGATTGTCCCGGAAACAGAAGTACAGGACATTGATCATGAGGATGACTGGATCATTGCGGAGATGAAGTACCGGATGATGATGGGGGGAACTCATCAATGATCGCAATTTTATCCAATGTCAATACAGACTATGTGCTTCGGCTTGTCTCCAAAGAATATGAGACAGTGCCGGCAGAAGGCTACGGTGACATATGGGGCAGGATGCTGGATCAAAATTCCGCTTTTCACAGATATGATCCGGAGACAATTTTTCTGATCATGGATATCGAGGAATTGATCTATGGACAGAGGATTGGCGGACAACAGACAGGCAGGCAGCCGGTCCGGGGGAAGCTGGAGGAGGCATCCGCGAAGGCTGTGATTGATGACTGGTTTGATATGCTGTGCACTTCCGTCCGCTCTGCCAGGACTTATTTTGTGTCAGATGCGGTTTTTCGCTCGCAGGTTTTGTCGGACAATGACTCTTTCCTTACGGAAAAGCTGGAGAGTTATTGGACAAAGAAGCTGGCGGATGTGATGAATGAGCACGGAAACGTGCATGCGCTGAAGATTGCATCCATGGCTCGGGAATATGGAAAGAGAAGTTTTTTTTCGGATAAGCTCTGGTATATGGGGAAAATTCCTTATTCCAATGAAGGAACGAGGCTTGTGGCACAGGAAATCTGCCGTGTTGTGGCGTTGTCTGAGCGGAGTCCTAAAAAGGTCCTGATTCTGGATTTGGATAATACATTATGGGGAGGCATCCTTGGAGAGCGCGGCGTTGAGGGAATTGAATTGTCAGATGACCATCTGGGCGCTGTCTACAAAAAGATTCAGTTAAAGCTGCTGCAGATGAAGCACTCAGGTGTGCTGCTGGCGGTTTGCTCCAAAAATAATCAGTCGGATGTGGAGGAAGTCTGGGAGAGACATCCTCATATGCTGCTTTCAAAATCGGATTTTGCCGCCATCAGGATCAACTGGCTGGATAAGGCGGACAATCTGACAAGCATGGCCGGGGAGTTAAACCTGGGTCTGGATTCTTTCGTTTTTATTGATGATATGCCGGAAGAAAGAGAGAATATTATCCGCCGTCTGCCTGAGGTAACTGTACCTGGATTTCCGGAAAATCCGGAAGCGTATCCCGCTTTCATGGATCAGGTTTATGAACAGTATTTTCAGACTCTGCGGGTTACACCGGAGGATCAGGATAAAACCAGACAGTATGAAGAAAACGCTAAAAGAAAGGAAGCCGCCGCAGGCCTGACCTATGAGGAATTTCTGGAATCGCTGCATCTGAAAGCGGATAAAGTGGAGTTAAATGATTCCAGACTGGACAGGGTTGCGCAGCTGTTTGGAAAGACCAATCAGTTTAATCTGACAACACGCAGATATTCCAGAACTGATCTGGAAAAGATGCTTCAGTCCCACTATGAATTTTACGCTTATCAGGTGAGGGACAAATTTGGGGATTACGGACTGGTGGCTGTGGCAGTTGTGGATACGTCAGTACCTGAGATTGACAGCTTTTTGATGAGCTGCAGAGTGATGGGCAGGCAAATTGAGCAGTTTGTGATCAATGAGATAGAGGAGAATCTGCTGCTGCGGGGATATACAACCCTGAAAGCGCAGTATATCAGGACAAAGAAAAACATGCCTGTGGCCGACCTGTATGAGAACCTGGGATATCAGGTGATCACGGAAACCGAAGAAGGAAAATCCTATTG
>JAJQGR010000132.1 GCA_021200345.1 Lachnospiraceae bacterium
CAAGGATTGTAGCGCTCGAGTTTTTTGGTTACTGTCAAAGACAGGATTATAACAGAGCAGAGGTAGGGAATGCAATATTGAAAATCTGTTTTCAGATAAAAGCACCAGGGCGACAATGACGAGGGCAAGATTCATAAATCCTAGAGAGCCAAACAGAATGACAAAGGGGCTGTTGGAAAAAAGGGTTACAATCTGGATCGTGAAAGTAAGCAGTCTATTGAATACATTCTCATCCAGTCCAAGGTGATTGGGCCCGCCGGATAAATTCAAAGGCCAGATTCTTTCATCAGCAGATACAACCATACCGATTAACGCTGATAATGATTTCATGGATTCTTTGGGAGCATAGCGAAAGCATTGATAAGTATACTTTATGACGTCAGCGTAAGAGAGAGCATCCAGATTGTACCAGAAATTTTCGTCTTTAAATTTTATAGAGTTAAAGCCTTCGCTGACATCATAGATTTCATACAATTCTGAAGGAATGAGCTCATACATAACCTGTTGTGTCTCTTCTGGGAGAGAATCTGGTGTCTTATGCATGACATTGCACCAGATAGAGACGGGAAGCCCGATTTTTTCTTCCGTTCTGAAATTTGGAGACTGTACATCAAGAAAGGCGTACAGCAGTTGGATCAGGGCCACTACGGCGATGAGGGACAAAACAGTCAAAAGTCGGGTCTTCTTATTTTTAACGGCATAAAACAGAACGGTCAGAATGATCGGAACGGTGAAAAGGAGTGCATTGTGCCGCATATAGGTGCATCCGACGGCAATCAGTGCGAACAGAATCATATTACGTGGGTTAGAGAGCCACGCACCCTTAGAAAAAATGATTCTGATGTAATAAGCAACCAGGGCGATAGCGAAAATAGTGAGAGCAGAGTCCTTTACGGGGTACATCATCCAGCCCGCAAGGTAGGGATTGAGCCAGACATAAAGACAAAGGCCAAGCAAAAACACACCTGGAGCACCGTTTTGATATAAGACAAAGATAAGATAGGTAAATGCCAGACAAAAATATACTATCTGCATAAACACGGTGAAACTTATAAGATCGACAAATTTCAGAGGGAGAGTTAAAAATAAAAGGGTGTGGAGAACGGGATGCCAGTTATTGTAAGGAATTTCTCCTATTGCTTGAGAATATTGATTTGCGGTATCGCTGCCCTCTCCTAGAATATTTTCCGGATATTTAGTTGCAAAATACAGCATATAAAAGGCGAATGTAATAAGAAAAATAAGAAAGATTAGAAGAAGGGTTTTACGGGAATTCTGACGGGATAAAGGTCGAAGTCTCACACCCGGGAGCCGTTGGAAAGCATAAAATATAACGATTGTCAGCAAAGCGCTGAGAATGCACACAAAAATCATTGAAAATGCTGTTAGCTCGTAGTTAAGGCAAGTCATGATGATCATTACTGCCAGCATATATAAAAACATAAGTGGAATAGCAATCTTTCTTGTTCCTCTGAAATATGATTTTAATGAATTCATTCGTCGGTACCTGTCCTTTCCACACGAGGGGTAGTGCTGCTAAATTCTGTTTCATCTTTCAGCATTAAAAAAATAACGGCAAGCCACAGGGGAGTATTTAAAAAATAGAGCCCGTCCCTATTGCCACCCAGGCTGAACATTGTACCTAAATTGTATAAAATCAGTGGACAGATGTGCAGCGCTGAAAGCCGATTGCATGCAAGAAGTGCGATTGAAACGACCAGTATGGCCAATAACTCCGGTCCGTGGCTCCCGGAAGCAATTTCCCACAGGCTGCGAGTAGTAAACGCAAGGGCTTCCAGAGATTCCTTGGGAGCGAATCGAAAGCACTGATAAGTGTACTTTAAAATGTCCGTGAAAGGTAAGGATGCAATTGTGTCATAGTTAATTTGCTCCGAGTCGCTGACAGAATAAAAGCCGCTGTTAAGGAAATAGCTGTCATAAACTTCCCGCGGCATGAGACTATACATAAATTCCTGCGTTTCCCAGGGCAGTGCGGAAGGGTATGTCTGCATGACATTGGACCATATGCTGAGGTGCAGGCCGATGGTATTGGGGATACTTTGAGAAGTATTCTCTTTGCGGGAGTATGTGGAAAAGCAGCAAAGTATTACAGAAGCGGTCAGGATAGAAGCAATAGCAACTATCCGGATTTTTCTGCTCCTGACAGTATAAAATACTGCAGTTAAAGTCAGTGGGAGAACATACAAAAACGCCAGCCGAACCGTACAGACACATAGAGCAGCGACAAGGATAAAGACGACAATGTGAAAGGTCTTTTGAAGCCACTTCCCGTGAGAGCAGACGATCTGAATATGAAATGCCATGAGAATGGCAGCAAGGACCACCAAAGCAATATCGTCATATTGAAATAGTGTCTGTTGAGTAAGAGAAAGGCGAAGCCAGAGAAAGAGGCAAATTCCCAGCAGGAAAACCGCGGAGCTCCCGTTCTTATAGAGGACAAGGGCCAGATAGGAAATTGCGGCTGCAAAAAGCAGACTCAGCAAAAACAGGATAAGGTCAAGTTCATGAAAAGACCGAAAGTGATCAGTACACGCAAAAATGAAAAAGAAAGCAGTGAGCAGATAAATGGAGCTAATTCCACATAAAAGAGGCTTATTAGAAGAATCTCCCTTTGGAGTGTCAGGATTGCGTGGGGGTGATAGTCTGAAGTCGGCCAGATTTCTACATGGATATAAAATTAAAAAAGTCAAAAAGAATGCAATAACACCCAAAAAAAGCCAGAATGGCTTTGTGACAGCGCAGTATTCCAGACTGGCATGCAGGATAAGCATCGTAAGGAGATACACATATAGTATCACAAAGGAGATTTTCATTTTACCACGAAAAAAAATTTCACTTGAGACATATTTCCCTCTGTTATTTATTGCGGATAATTCAGTCGTTCGTCAGTAATATTGCGGAGGACCTCATCCAGAAATTTCTGGCTCAGCAGCCTTGCCATCCCCAGATTCATATCCAGGTAATTGCCGCAGTCTTTAGGACTGGCACCGGGCACCTGGCCGGTGTAACCTGCCATAAAGGAAAACATCTCCTCCATCAGCGGCACAATATCCCGGCTCGTCAGGTCGCCGGCAAGCAGCAGATAAAAGCCGGTTCGACAGCCCATGGGGCCAAAGTATATGACTTTATCTTTCCATTGGGGGTGATTACGCAGAAAGGTGGCGCCCAGGTGCTCGATGGTGTGAACCTCCGCCGTATTCATGACAGGCTCCCTGTTGGGGGCGGTCATGCGGATATCAAAGGTGGTCACCGTGGAGTCGCCGACCGGATCCTTTCTGGATACATAAATGCCCGGGAGAAGTCGGAGATGGTCTATGGTGAAGCTGGTAATTTTTTCCATGGGTGCCTCCTGTAAAAAACAGATTGATCAAGGACGGGAAGAAAGGGGTTATGCTCTCCTGAACGGATGCTTCCGTCGATGCCCGCATAGGTACAATATACTTTGTTTTTGACTATATGTCAAAGTGTATTTGAAAAACTGAAATCTTCCGCCCAGCCGGTCAGAAGCTTTTCCATGATTCGTCCAAGTTCGGTCTGCTCTTCAGCGGTAAGACGCTGAAATAAAAGGGTTTCCTGGCGGCGGCATTCCTCCCGCATACGCTCTAATTTTTCCCGGCCCTCATCGGTCAGAAAAATACAGATTTTCCTGTGATCTGAGGACAGCCTGGCCTTTCGAATCAGACTGCTGTTTTCCATCTTGCCCAGGATTTCACTGATGGAACCGGATCGGATTCCCAGGCGCTTTTGCAGCTTCTGCTGGGACATTCCCTCCTCATTTCCGTGTTCGTTCTCCCATCTGTCCAACAAAATCAGAATTCTTCGCTGGCCGCCTCTGCCGTTTCTTCTGTGGTACAGAAAATGACCGCTTTTCTCCAGAAGGACCAGTAGTTCGTGATTGGTGATGGTATTTACAGTGTCTGTTGATTGTTTTTCTTCTTCCATTGCAGCCTCCTGCCTGTGTCTTTGGGGAAGACGGAATCCGTGCTTCCTCCCTTTTTGCCGCTGCGGTAATTGTAGCGTCAGGAATGGCTTTTGTCAAGGTACCGAGAGATTTGCGGGCCGGGGAGGGAGCAAACCCGCGGCGCGTAAATGCGGAAGTTGCTTTTCCTATTATTTTATGATATAGTAGCTTTCGCCCTGTGCCGGTCAGTTCGAGACCTTCCTGACCGAAAAAACAAAACTAAAGGAGAGAACTGAATGAAAAATCAAAAGACCATGACCCTGGTCCAGGCGGCTATGATTGCCGCTATTTACGTAGTGCTGGTATTTATTTTTAATTACTGGAGTTTTGGGGTGATCCAGTTCCGCATTGCGGAGGCGCTGACGATTCTGCCGTATTTTACCCCGGCGGCTGTTCCCGGATTATTTGCGGGATGTTTTTTAGCCAATTTCCTTGGCGGCGCTGTTATGGGGGATGTGGTGTTTGGCTCCCTGGCGACGCTGATCGGCGCGATCGGCACTTATTTCGCGGGGAAAGCAAAGTTCAAATGGCTTGCGCCCGTACCGCCCATCATCGCGAACACTCTGATTGTTCCCTTTGTATTAAAATATTGCTATGGCACGGAGGAGGCCATTCCTTACATGATGCTGACGGTAGGCATCGGCGAGGTGATCGTCTGTGGGATCTTTGGCAGCCTGCTGCTTGCCGTGGTGGAAAAAAATAAGAATGCTATCTTCAGGCAGGAGATGAACTGACAGCTTGCAAAATGATGTCTTCTGATATACAATGATTTCTGGTGGTCTGCGGGGGAGAAGATACAGGGCGCTCCCCACGGATCATGGTCGGTACTCGTGGTACGAAAGCAGCGATGTCCGCTGATGCGGATATGATTTTGGAGAAAAAAGGGAGGGCATATGCAGCATCTTACTTTTGACCTGACGGTGGAAGGGTCTCAGCCCGGAGCGAGACTGGAAACCTATATTCAGAATTATTCGGAAGTATTCAAAGTCACGGAACGCCCTATTGTGATTGTTCTGCCGGGCGGTGGCTATACCCATTTGTCTCCCAGAGAGGGAGAACCGATGGCGATGCAGTATTGCGCCATGGGATATCACGCAGCGGTGCTGTACTATTCTCTGGCGCCGGAGGCTACTTATCCCACGCAGGTTCTGGAGATGGCGAAAGCGGTAGCTTTGGTGCGAAGCCACGCGAAAGAATGGCATGTAGATCCGCAAAAAATCATCATTCAGGGCTGCAGTGCCGGCGCTCATCTGGCGGCGCTGTATGGCTGTATCTGGAACCGGGATTTTATTGCGGAGAAAATGGACCCGGGACAGCAGGAGAAGGAAATGCTTCGCCCCAACGGTCAGATCCTCTGCTATCCGGTGATTACCAGCGGTATTTTCGCCCACAGAGGTTCTTTCGACAGTCTGTGCGGAGGGGATGAGGCGTTGGAAAAGGAACTGAGCGTTGAAAACCTGGTGAATGAAAATACCCCCAAAACCTTCCTCTGGCACACCCAGACAGACAATGCTGTCCCTGTGGAAAATTCTCTTCTGATGGCGGCAGCACTGCAGAAAGCGAAGGTTTCCTTTGAATTGCATATTTATCCGGAGGGAAAGCACGGTATTGGACTGGCCAACTGGTATACGCAGACACCCTCGGGGGAGGAGAATGTGGAGCAATGCCAGTCCTGGATCCAATTGGTAAGGACCTGGCTGGAACATTTTTAAATTATGAATTATATTGTATTTGATCTGGAGTGGAATCAAAGCTCCACCAAATTCAGAGAGAATAAACGCCTGCCTTTTGAAATTATAGAAATCGGTGCAGTAAAGCTGGATGAGCAGGGACAATATGTGGATCGTTTTCAGAGTCTGGTCCGACCTGTGGTGTACAGGCATATGCACAATATCACGGAGAATCTGGTGCACATCCATGAGGCGGAGCTGCAGAAAGCCAGATATTTTACGGAGGTTATGCGGGATTTTCTGAGCTTCTGCGGCGAGAAATATATCTTTTGCACCTGGGGAAATCAGGATGTGGCAGAGCTGCAGCAGAATATGGACTATTACGCTATGCCCCCATTGTCTGATGGACCGCTTCAGTTTTACGATGTGCAGAAGCTGTTCAGTTTAAGCTATGACGATGGTAAGAGCCGGAAATCACTGAAAAATTGTGTGGAATTTCTGGAGCTGCAGGATCCGGATGTGCCTTTCCACAGGGCGTTTGCGGACGCCTGGTATACGGCGCTGATTTTTCAGAAAGTGCGTTCTGACCGGACGCTTCGGAGAGTTTCCTTTGATACCTATCGTCTGCCTGCATCCAGGAAGGAAGAAATCTCCTGGAAGTTTGATACCTATAGTAAGTATATTTCCACATCGTTTCCGGACAAGCATGTGCTTTTGGGCACGAAGCGTGTGACAGCCATTCGCTGCCTTTATTGTGATCAGCAGCTTCGAAGACTGACACAATGGTTTTCCCCTAACGGAAAAAACTATTATAACGCCGGAGAATGCAGTGAACACGGCAGGATGCGCTGCAAAATCAGAGTCTGTAAGGCTGGAGAAGACAGGGTATTCGCGGTGAAGACGATTCGGCCGATGCAGGAGACAGAATTCGGAGAATTTGAAGATATGCGGGTTCACGCTCAACAGCATAAAGGCAAAAGAAAAAGAGCAAAAGAGAATGAAAAAGAGCTGCACTGAGAGTCATCGGTGCAGCTCTTTTTCGTTTTGTAAACGCAGTTAATGCTTTGTTGTCTTATCTTTGATATCAAACATCTGCACATCCCGTTTGCGGGGCTGAGAATCCATATATCGGGAAACCGGGTAATCCGGATTCCTCCTGCGGGGGACTGGGCGGGTTGGGCGCTGACTGTGCTTTTTCTTCCTTAGCTTTATCATGGGCTTTCGCCGTGGAACAGGCTGCGTTTCCCTGTAATCGCGGCGCTTTTTGTATCGGGTCCGCAGGGAAAGAGTGTGGAGTCTGCGCTGAATCCACCGCTGCAGGGGTACTCTGAAAAAATAGAGCAGTGCGCCAGCGGCAATGAGTACGGCGGCGGCAATAAGCACATTGCGGATATTGATAAACAGTACCCGGGTTTCATTTCCCGCTTCTTCAGAGACCTCTTCCTCTGTGATTGTCTGTTCCAGTTCCAGCTCTCCGGGGGTTTCCGTGGAGGCGGTTGTGGCCTCGCTGACTTCCATGTAAATCTGTGCGGAACCGATTTCATGGTCGCCGTAGAGGTAGTGAGCGGTGGCCAGACAATTTTCCTCTTCTGTAGCCAGTGTAATATAAGAAGTGGTGTCAGAGAAATCTGCCCCGTTGGGAAGGACGACGAAAGCCTCTGTATCCATGGATAACAGTGAAGTGGAGTCTCCCAGAATATCTGTTACCTCCACATCGTAGGAGGAGATGCCGGATACATAGGTGGAGTCGTTTTCATAAATATTGGCGGTGGTAAAGTTATTGAAACCGAATTCGAACAGCTCGATGGTGTCTATATATTGCTGCGGGGATTCCGCGTTCATAACTACACAGATCAGTTTCATGCCGTTCTTCTGGGCGCAGCTGACCAGGGTTTGTCCTGCCATGTCGGTATAACCGGTCTTGGAACCTACCAAATATTCATATTCGTAGGTGCGCGTTGCCAGCAGCTGGTTTTTATTGCTTTCCCAGGTCTCCACATCCCGGCCCTCGGAAGGGTACAGGTGCAGTGTCCTTTCACTGGAATAGGTGCATAGAAGATCCACAGAGAAAAAGGCTCTGGCAATCTGCGCCATGTCATAGGCGGAAGTATAGTGATCGTCGTCATGATATCCGTGGGGATTGACAAAATGAGAATCCACGCAGCCCAATTCCGCGGCGCGTTCGTTCATCATGTCTGCGAATGCGTCAATGGAGCCGGCGATGTACTCCGCGACTCCGGCGGCCACGTCATTGGCAGAAGCAATTAAAATGGCGGCAATGCAGTCCTCCAAGGGCAGATATTCGTCCACATCGACCCAGATCCGGCTGGAATCGTAGGGAATGGTATCCAGTGCCTCCTGTGTAAATACCACGTTGTCCTCCAGATTCCCTTCCTCCACCGCAATCAGACAGGTCAGAATTTTGGTGATACTGGCCGGATACATCTGCCTGTGCATATTTTTTTCATAAAGGATGGTGCCGGTGTCCGCCTCAATCAGAATAGCGGTTTCGCTGGAAATCTCCGGGCCGGTGGGCCAGTCCGCGCTGACGCTGGTGTCAGATTCAGAGATTCCTGATGCCTGGACACCCGTGGCGGTGCAGCTTAAAAAGAAAGCGGCGGCAAGAAAAACGGCGAGAATTTTATGAGGCATGCGCATAAGAAAAAGCTCCTTTGACAAACTGTCTTTTATCATACTATAAAATTTCAAAAAACCAAAGTCTTTTCATTAAAATTTCATGAAATTTTGCCATTTAAAAAAATAGACTTTCCACGTAGAATTAGTTTTTGAGTGGGAGTGGGTGTTATCACAGGATCCCCCGCGATAACAGTCTGTGTTGATTTGGAGGAAGCTATGCGGCTGCGCAATGTTCCGGGCGCCGGGGAGGTCCTTGCGGTAAGCGAATATGTGGTTCAGGAACCGGCGGAATGGAAAGGCAGATGGCGGGAGCTTTTTCCCTGTCAGGAGAACAATGGCCCGGGAACGCCTCTCCATGT
>JAJQGR010000079.1 GCA_021200345.1 Lachnospiraceae bacterium
ATTCTGCCGGGCGGCTCGGGTCTGTTTTTGATGGCCGCGCGGTTAAAGAATGGAGCAGACAGCGGCAGTGTCGGAGTCAGAAAATATGACGGCGGCGATGGGGAGATGTCCCTGGAAACTCTGGATACGGTTCGGGCTTTTACGGATAAGGCAAATCTGGCGCTGAAAACGTATTTTGAACTGACTGCCGTTTTTGGCGTCAGCAGGGTCTGCGACTCCTATGAGAATCTGGAGGAATGCTTTGGACAGGCGAAGACTGCTCTGGATGATTATTACTATGATTCTAGTGCGCCGGTGGTTTTTTATACCGGGCAAAAGCTGCCGGTCAGCCGCAGTCACAGCTTCAATATCAATTTTATCAAAAAAGACCTGGCGGCATGCGTTCATCAGAATGACGGGGAGAAGCTTCGGGAGATTTTCGGCCAGCTGATCGGACTTTTCAGGGAGCATCAGCCTTCCAAAAGCGTGGCGGTCAGTGCCTGTATCAATCTGTATACATACCTGTATTCTTTTTTTGAGGAGGAGAGCGCGGCCTGCCAGGATATTTTTCCCTATTCTATCAATGTGGCAAAACATCTGAACCGGTTCTGTTCGCTGACAGAGATTCTGAACTGGATGCAGAATTTCGGCGATAAGCTGAGTAAGCTTTTGAACGATAGAAAAAAGAATCCCGCTGACCGGCTTTCAGCCAGAACCAGGCGCTACATTGACGAACACTGTCAGGAAAAACTGACATTGACGAAAATTGCCCAGGACCTGAATATCAGCGCCGGACATCTGAGTCTGACTTTCAGCAAGAGTACCGGGATGACTGTTTCGGATTATATTGCTTATGCCAAGACGGAAAGGGCAAAAGAACTGCTCCGGTCTCATCAGTATCTGATTTACGAGATTTCCGATATGCTGGGCTTTGAAAACCCTTATTATTTCAGCAAGGTATTCAAGAAAGCAACGGGATTGTCGCCAAGGGAGTACGAGAAGAGTGTGTGACCTGAAAATTTTACATGAATCTGAAAAAATTACATCTTTTTTTCTTTAAATTTTCGCAAATCTGATAAAAATAATAATATTGTGTGAATAATCCATGTTGAAATTGTGAACAGTGTGTTATCTTTTATTTAACGGGAGGGGCCGGGAGACGCTCCTCCACAAAAATAAGGAGGTGACACTATGAAAATGAAAAAAATGATTGCGGTTCTGTTGGCGTCAATGATGATCGTCAGTCTGGCGGCCTGCGGCAGCAGCTCTTCGGAATCATCCAGTACCGAAACGACGACGGAGACAACGAAAGAAACCGAAAGCACGGAAACTCAGGACACATCACAGGCGGCAGAAACGGAAGAATCAACGGAACTGACCGGAGAGGTTTCTATTTCTACATGGGGATATGACACCAGCGGTGTGGCGTTCCAGACGATTGTAAATGCTTACATGGAAAAAAATCCGGGCGTGACGGTCAATGTGATCGACTATACCTCGGATGACTACAATACATCTCTGGGTGTTGCCATGGCGGCGGCTACCTCGGATCCGGATGTGATTTTCATCAAGGACGCGGGCACATTACTGACGATGGCGGACAAAAATCAGCTGCTTCCCATTGATGATTACATCGCGGCGGATGCCCTGGATCTGAGCGTATACAGCGGCGGCGCGGAGCTTCTTCAGTACAACGGCGTCAGCTACGCGCTTCCGTTCCGAAACGACTGGTATGTGCTGTACTACAATAAAGATCTGTTCGACGCGGCGGGGGTGGAGTATCCCTCCAACGACATGACCTGGGAGGAGTATTACGAGCTGGCAGCACAGCTGACTTCCGGTGAAGGAACGGAGAAGGTTTATGGTACGCACCATCACAAGTGGGAGGCTCTGGTCTCTGCCTGGGCAGTGCAGGATGGAGAGCACACAGTGGTTGCTGAGGATTATTCCTTCTATAAAGAATGGTATGAGAATACCCTGGCGCTGCAGGACAATGGCTACATGATGGATTACGCGACCATCACCACCAGCAACATCGGTTACGCGGATATGTTTGAAAACCAGCAGTGCGCCATGCTTCCCATGGGAACCTATTTTATGGCGAGCCTGATTTCCGCCATTGCCAACGGCGAGTGTGACGATTTCAACTGGGGCATTGCCGCTATTCCGCATCCGTCCACAACAGGTGCCGGATATACAGTAGGCGCCTATACGCCGGTTGCCATCAGCGCTTATACGGATGTTCCGGATCTGGCCTGGGATTTTGTAAAGTTCGCGACCTCCGAGGAAGCGGCGGCTCTTCTGGGCGAACAGGGAGTTCTGACAGGCATTCAGACAACAGAATCCATGGCGGCCATCGCCAGTCTGGATGGGTTCCCGCAGGATGGCACCAGCGAGGAGGCTCTCAGCTATACCCACTTCGTGTTTGACAGGCCTCTGGATCCTGATATTGAGGAGGTCCGCACGGTACTCAATGAGGTGCATGAGCTGATTATGATTGAGTCCTATTCCGTGGACGACGGTATCGCGGAGCTCAATGAGAGAGTGGCCGAGATCAAAGGCTGGTAAAAACAAATAAAATCATAGAGTTGAGTGAGTAAATGGAGGGGATGTCTCGGTTCTGGGAAATTGAGACATCCCTTTTTCAAACAGAAAGGAGGGTAAGGATGGAAAACGAGAAGCAGGTATTGTCCCCTAAAATGAAAAGAAAGCTGAAAAGCAACGCCGTGGGATTTTCCTTTGTTCTTCCCAGTCTTTTAGGATACGCGATTTTTGTCTTTATTCCGGTGTGCTTTTCTCTGATCCTGAGTCTGATGGAATGGGACGCGTCCCAGGCGCCGTTAAAGTTTGTGGGACTCCAGAATTTTGTCACCATTTTTGGAGACAGAAATTTTCGGAACTCTTTTATTCATACGGTAACGTATTCACTGATGACCGTATTTCCCACGCTGGTCATCTCTCTGCTGCTGGCCGTGTTGATGAATTCCAAGATCAGGGGGATCACCTTTTTCAGGGCAGCCTTTTATTTCCCGCACATTGTATCCGTGGTGGCTGTGGGCGCTGTGTGGAATATGCTGTTTCAGCCGGATTACGGCCCTATCAATATGTTCCTGAAGTTCATTGGTATTTCCAACCCGCCCCGATGGGTTTTGTCCACCACCTGGGCCATGCCGGCGGTGGCCATTGTATCGGTCTGGAAAAATATGGGCTATTACATGATTATTTATCTGGCAGGACTCCAGGGCATTGATCACAGTCTGCATGAGGCGGCCAGCATTGATGGCGCCAACGGCTGGCAGAGACTGCGCTACATTACGGTGCCGCTTCTGACGCCGACCACGTTTTTTGTGCTGATTATGCTGACGATTCAATGCTTCAAGGTGTTTGATCTGGTATACGTGATGACCGGAGGAGGCCCCGGAAACGCGACACAGACGCTGGTTAATTATATTTATACGAAGGCGTTCACCAGCTGGAAGCTGGGAGAGGCTTCCGCTGCGGCGATGATTATGTTTGTGGTGGTGCTTGCGGTCACACTGATCCAGTTCGCCGGTGAGAGAAAATGGTCTGATCAGATGTAAGGAGGTGGAATATGAAGACGAAACAGAAATTTTTAAAAATAGTGATTACTCTGCTGTTGATCATTTTTTCCATCTGTATGCTGGTTCCTTTTTACTGGATGATCATTTCCTCTCTGAAATTGAATAAGGACGTATTCTCGGTTCCCATGAGGTGGCTGCCGGATATGGACAACATTCAGTGGAAAAATTACGTGACAATCTGGCAGAAAATACCGCTTCTGACTTATTTTAAAAACTCCTTTAAGCTGGCGACTATCACCACAGTGATACAGCTGGCGGTCAGCTGCCTGGCGGCGTACGGATTTTCCAAGGTCCGGTTCTGGGGAAGAGATATCCTCTTTTTAATCTATGTGACCACCATCGCCATTCCCTGGCAGGTCTATATGGTGCCCCAGTTTATTCTGGTGACCAGAATGGGTCTGAACGATACGCATCTGGGTCTGATCCTGATGCAGGCGTTCTCGGCTTTTGGGGTATTCCTGATGCGCCAGGCGTATATGGGCATTCCCAATGAGCTTTGTGAGGCGGCCCGCATCGACGGCATGAGTGAATATGGGATTTTCGCAAAGATTATTATGCCTCTGGGGAAGCCTTCCATGGCCACGCTGGTGATTTTTACCTTTACCAATGTGTGGAATGACTTTATGGGGCCGTTGATTTACCTGCAGACCAAGGAGCTAAAGACCATTCAGCTGGGAATTCGCAATTTTGTGACACAGTATGGCGCGGAATACAACCTGATTATGGCGGCATCTGTGGTTTCACTGATTCCGGTGGTGATTGTGTTTGTGTGCTTCCAGAGATTTTTTATAGAGGGAGTTGCAAGCAGCGGAATCAAGGGGTAAAATATGAGGCAGAATTTATTGTACATCTTTGCGGATCAGTGGCGCTACCAGGCGCTGGGGGCACATGGAGAGGACCAGGTGCGCACGCCCAATATGGATCGCTTCGCCGCGGAGAGCGTGGACTTTGGTCACGCCTACAGTACCTTTCCGCTGTGCTCCCCTCACAGGGCGTCTCTAATGACAGGGAAATATCCCTTCAGCGTTGGAATGTGGACCAATTGCAAGACGGGTCTGGAAGAAAAGATTATGCTGAAGCCTCAGGAAACCTGTATCGGAAATGTGCTGAAGGAGTATGGATATCAGACGGGTTATATCGGTAAGTGGCACCTGGATGCTTCAGAGCAGAATTTTGATCCTGCTCCAAAGTCCGGGGCCAGAGAGTGGGATGCCTATACGCCGCCCGGGGAGCGGAGGGCGGGCTTTGACTACTGGCTGTCCTACGGCGCCTGTGACGAACATCTGGCCCCCCATTACTGGCAGGATGATGAGAGACAGATCCGGCCGGGAAAGTGGTCTGCGGAGTTTGAGACAGACAAAGCCATAGAGTTTATGGAGAAAAGAAAGGCGGATGAGGCGCCGTTTGCTCTTTTTGTGTCCTATAATCCGCCCCATCTGCCATACGAGCTGGTGCCGGAGAAATATGACAGGGAGTTTCGGGACCTTGAGGTTGTGTGGCGCGCGAATGTGCCTCAGCAGATGCGGGGGGAGCCGCTTTTATCGCAGACAAGACATTATTTTGCCGCGGTGACGGGGATCGATGAGCAGTTTGGACGGATCCTTTCTTTCCTGGAAAGGGCGGGACTGGAGGAGAATACTTTAGTGGTGCTTAGCGCTGACCATGGGGATATGCTGGGCTCCCAGGGGCTGATGAGCAAGAATGTCTGGTATGAGGAAAGTATTCATATTCCGCTTCTGATGCGTCAGAAAGGTCGTCTGGAGCCCGGAGAATACAGGGAAATTTTCGCAAGCCCTGACCATATGCCTACATTGCTGGGGCTGCTGGGGATCAGGCCCCCGGCCGTCTGCCAGGGATACGATCACAGTGGGATGATTTTGAACAAAGAGGGGACGAACGAGTCTGAAAGCCCCCCTCAGGAGATGTTCCTTTGTTCCTATCCCGGGTCGGAAGCGCTTGTGTCCTGTTTTGCCAGGGCGGGGCTGACGCACAAGGCATACGGCTGGAGAGGCATCAAGACCAGGGAATATACCTATGTTCTTCACAATGGTTATCGCCCGGGGGAGGAACAGCGGGAATGGCTGTACCATGACGAGGAAGACAAATATCAGCTTTCGCCCCGCAGGATTGACGCGGACTGTCAGGATGAAGAAATTCTGCATTTCAGAAAAAAGCTGTGGGAATATCTTGCGCTGACGCAGGATCCATTTCTGTGGCAGGAGAGAAATCCGCAAAAATAGCGGAGAAAGGGGAGAAAATGGGAGACAGGAGAAAGGAGCTTCGCAGCTTTTTGACTAATTACCGGGAGGAGATCCGGGAGAGCGCCGCAGGGCTTTTGGATAAGGAAATGCCGCTTTTGACACAGGAGGACTTTGACCTGTATGAACGAAACGGCAACCGTACCGTGTATCAGGCCCTCTACTTTCCCAGGAGAATGTTTCTGGCGGTTCTGGGCATGGAAGCCATTTTGGAAAAGGAAGAGACAGGCACGGTGGATTCCACCGTGCTTTTAAAACTCTGTGATGTAATAGAAAAAATCTGCACGGAGGATACCTGGGCACTGCCGGCCCATGTGAACCGGGAAGGAAATCCGGGCTGGCGTGAGACGGCGGATCTTTTTGCGTCAGAGACGGCGCAGACAATGTCAGAGCTTTTAGACCGGCTGAATGATTTTCTCCCGGAAAGATTAAAGGATCTGATGGAAGAAGAAATCAACCGCCGGGTGCTGGAGCCCTATTATTTTTCGGAGGTTCCCTATGCCTGGTGGGAGGTGGGAACAAACAACTGGACCGCGGTATGCTTAGGAAGCATTGGAAGTGCCGCCATTCACCTGTCCCGGGCCGGCCGGCGGCTGCCAAAGCCACTGCCGGAGTGCCTGGACAGAGTGCGGGCGGCCATGCCTTATTATTTTCAGGGCTTCACTGACGACGGAGCCTGCATGGAGGGGCTGCAGTATTACACCTATGGGATGACTTATTTTGCCAATTTTGCCTGGGAATACCAGGAGCTTACCGGAGAAAATCTTTTTCAGAGGCCGGATATCGCGGCCTTTCCGGCCAAATGCTTTTTCCTTGACGGCGTCAGCTTAAGCTTTTCTGACGGCAGCAGCCGGGACACCTTCCGGGTAGGGCTGCAGGCGCTGCAGGCACTGGAATATGAACAGGCGGACTTCCCGTCCATGGAGCGGGCGGCCCATCTGCATTCGGATTCCTGCTATCGGTTTGCCGGGCTGAAGCTGGACTGGTTTGCCACGAAAGCCTTTCTTGAGAGAGAGGAGAGGAAAGAAGTCTGTGCCGTGCTCTCAGAGGAAGGTCAGGAAAGTGCGGCGGACTGGTGCTTTCACATTCTGCGCCCGGCCCAGTGGTGTATCGGCTACGCAAGCAACGGGACCGGCTTTGCCTGTAAGGGCGGCCATAATGGCGAGTCACACAATCACAATGATATTGGGCATTTCATTTATGAGGCGGAGGGAGTGCTGTTTTTGACAGACTTAGGCGCCGGAGAGTATGACCGGGATTATTTTTCAGAAAAGCGTTATCAGGCAGTCTGCAACAACTCCTTTGGACACAGTGTCCCCATTGTCAGTGGACAGGGACAAAGGGAAGGAGAGGCCTACCGGTGCACAGAGTTTTCAGCGGCGGTGGAGGAACGGCCTAAGGGAAAAGAATCCGGGCAGAATCCGGCAGCGGGCGTGGGAAGGATCCGCATGGAGATCGGCAGCGCTTACAGCATTTCGGAGGATGGCTCCCCTCTGGAGGGAAAGGCCATTGTGCGGGAAATTCGCTTTGATCTGGAGGACGGGAAAGCCAGGATAACAGACCGCTTTGATCTGGGTGCCGGGATGCTGCCGGGGAATGTGAGCGCGGCAGGCTTCCCCCCGGAAGAAAAAGGAAACAGTGTGAGTGTGACGGAGAACCTGGTCACACAGATTCTTCCTGTGATAAAAGAAAACAGAATATACCTGGAACGAAACGGCGCCAAAGCCGTGATTGAGGTGGAAAAACTGCCCGGTGTGGAGACCCTGGAAATTACGGTGGCGGAGGCTGATCACCAGAATCATCAGGGCCAGGCGGAGAAGGTCTATGGGATCCGCTGGGAAGTGCATCTTACGGACGGCAGAGGGACGGCCAGGTTTACCGTTTCCCGAATATAGAGATTACAACTTATGAAAATATGAGTCGTTTTCTGATGGCTTTTTATGAAAAAACAGTAGACAATAATCTATACTTTATGCTATGTTGATTGGACGTGGAGAGATTTGGAATGAGTAAGCAGAGGAAAAAACCGAATGTACTGATTCTCATGAGCGATGAACATCGTTATGATGTCAGCGGATTTTATGGTAATACGGTGGTCAGAACGCCGAATCTGGACCGGCTGGCCAAAGGAGCGGTGGTTTTTGATAACGCCTATACTCCTTCGCCGGTGTGCATCCCGGCCAGACAGTGTCTGGCGGCGGGGCAGTATCCCAGGACCTGTCAGGTGGAGGGGTTTGGACAGGACCTGGCGCCCAATTACCGCACCTTTGCCCGGGTGTTCAGCGAGAACGGCTATCAGACCGCGGCCTGCGGCAAGCTGCACCATCTGGGGCTTGACCAGATGCAGGGCTGGCGGTACCGGATCGCGGGGGACACGGAGGTGGACGTCAGCTACTACCACAGACAATCCGGAAATGAGAATTTTACCTATCAGTTCAACAACGCGGTGAAGTGGGACGATAAAAAAGAAATTCTGAGAGCGGGTCCGGGGCGTCCGGTCCATGCCAGAGAGGACGAGCTGGCGGTGCAGGGCTGCAAAAATTTTATCTACAAGTATTTTGTGGACAGCTTTTATGACCGGGCGAAGAGGGAAGAGCCGCTTTTACTTTATGTGGGACTGCAGAATCCCCACTATCCCTATATTGCGGAGGAGAGCCTGTTTAACTACTACTTAAACAGGGTGGTCCCCTATGAGAAAACCCGGCCGTCCTCCCATCAGTTTCTGGGGCGATGCTCCAACTGTCCGCCGCTGATTGAGGGGCAGGATATTTCCGAGAGGGACTTAAAAC
>JAJQGR010000100.1 GCA_021200345.1 Lachnospiraceae bacterium
ATCCCATGGTGACCTCCTCCTCCACTCTGGCGGCCTACGGCGCCATCGGCGCGGGGATTCCGCCATACGAGATCAAACAGATTGTGACCGTGTGCAAGGCTTACTCCTCCGCGGTGGGTGCGGGCGATTTTGTCTCTGAGATTTTCGGGGAGGAAGCACAGGAGCTGCGAAGACGCGGCGGCGATGGCGGAGAGTACGGCGCTACCACAGGCCGGCCCAGAAGAGTGGGCTGGTTTGACTGTGTGGCCAGCAAATACGGCTGCCGCCTGCAGGGAACGACGGACGTGGCTTTTTCCGTGCTGGATGTGCTGGGATATCTGGACGAAATCCCGGTGTGTGTGGGCTATGAGATCGACGGACAAATCACCACGGACTTCCCGGTGACCAGTAAGCTCCACAGGGCAAAACCGGTGTGGAAGATTTTGCCGGGCTGGAAGTGCGATATTGCCGGGATCAGAGCCTATGAGGAGCTGCCGAAAGAGTGCCGGGATTATGTGGAATTTATTGAAGGGCAGATCGGCTATCCCATCACCATGGTCAGCAATGGGCCGTCCAGAACTGATATTATTTACAGAGAAAGTCCTTTAAAGAAATGAAATACTGTGAATAGTCACCTGACAACACTTGACAACATTTCAGGATGCCAAAGGTGCCCGAAACGGGCGCCTCTGGCTCTCATACATCTTTTAAATATTCGCTTTGCAATTTACAATTTCATATCGGGAGGAAAATCATATGGTCACAATCAACAAAGAAACCCCATTACAGGATATCGGAGGCGGAGTTGTCAGAAAAATTCTGTCCCATGCCCCTAATTTAATGACAGTAGAACTACATTTTGACAAAGGAAGCGTGGGAGCGCCTCATTCCCATCCCCATGAACAGATTGGTTATATTATCAGCGGAAAGCTGGAGTATATGGAAAATGGAGAGAAACGGGTGCTTGAGACAGGCGATACCTACTATGTGGCCCCCAATGTGGTTCATGGCGTGGTGGCATTGGAGGAGACAAAATTACTGGATATTTTTACGCCTGAGAGAGAGGATTTTTTAAAATAGTAAATTATAGAGGAGAAAATAAATGAGGGAAAAATATGAGTCGCTGAGCCTTGCGGAGTTAAAAGAGGTGGCGAAGTTCAGAGGGCTGCGCGGCGTTTCCGCCATGAAAAAAGCGGACATCGTGAACGCCATGCTGGAGCTGGACGAAAAGGAGCGGCTGCACAAAGAAGAAATGGCGTCCACACAAGCGGCAGCTTCAGAGCACACTGCGTCAGAAAGGCCAACGACCGCAGAGAAACCGCCGGCGTCAGAAAAGCCGACGACCGCGGAGAAACTGCCGGCGTCAGAAAGGCCAGCGACCGCGGAGAAACCGTCAGCGTCAGAAAGGCCGTCAGCCACAGAGAGAGCATCAGCACCGGAAAGATCATCGGCTGCAGAAAGGCCGACTGCGCCGGGAAAAGCGGCACCGGGCAGAACGGGGGCAAACAGAACCGCAGGCAAAAGAACCGTCGGCCGGCCGGGCGGGAGAATCTCTGTGTCAAGGTCGGCGGAAAAGCACTCTGCGCAGGAGCAGCCTGCTGAGGAGAAAACAGTGGATCCCGGGTATGGGACCGGAAGACAGGAAGCGCCCACACAGGCCCAGGTGGAGGAAGCTGCCGCCCAGCAGATGGAATTTGCCCAGACCGCGCCCAGAAAGTCCTTTGAGAATGGCGGCTCCGAGTTAGACAGCGGGGTGGAAGTCCGCGGAATTCTGGAGGTCATGCCGGATGGCTTTGGCTTTATCAGAAGCGACAATTATATGCCCGGGGATCAGGACGTGTATGTGTCGCCAAATCAGATCAGGCGCTTTAATTTAAAGACCGGAGATGTGCTCTGCGGCAATACAAGAGTGAAAATAGACAAGGAAAAATATCGGGCCTTACTCTATGTCAAGAATGTCAATGGCTACCATCCTGATGTGGTGGCGAAACGTCCCAATTTTGAGGATCTGACTCCCATTTTCCCGGATGAGCGTCTGGTCATGGAGCATCCGGGCTGCAATGTGGCCATGCGGGTCATGGACTTACTCAGTCCCGTGGGAAAGGGGCAGCGCGGAATGATTGTGTCCCCGCCGAAGGCCGGGAAAACCACCCTGCTCAAGGCGGTGGCCCAGGCTGTGATTCACAATAATCCGGATGTACATCTGATTATTTTGCTGATCGATGAGCGTCCTGAGGAAGTGACGGACATGAAAGAGGCCATTCAGGGGCATAACGTGGAAGTCATTCACTCTACCTTCGACGAGATGCCGGAGCACCATAAGCGGGTGGCGGAGATGACCATCGGCCGGGCAAAAAGGCTGGTGGAGCAGAAACAGGACGTCTGCATCCTTCTGGACAGTATCACACGTCTGACCAGAGCTTACAATCTGACTGTCCAGCCCAGCGGACGCACGCTTTCCGGCGGTCTGGATCCGGCGGCCCTGTATATGCCCAAGCGGTTTTTCGGCGCGGCCAGAAATATGAGAGAGGGCGGCAGTCTGACGATCCTGGCCACGGCCCTGGTGGACACCGGTTCCAAAATGGACGATGTGGTATATGAGGAATTCAAGGGTACCGGCAACATGGAAATCATTCTGGACAGAAAGCTTTCGGAGAAGCGCATTTTCCCGGCCATCGATATTCCCAAGTCCGGCACCAGGAGAGAGGATCTGCTTTTGTCCAAAGAGGAACAGGAGGCCGTAACCATGCTGCGGCGTGGGTTAAACGGCATGAAGCCGGATGAAGCGGTGGACAGAATTCTGGATTTATTTTCCCATACGAGAAATAATGCGGAGTTTGTGCAGATCGTGAAGAAGCAGAGGATGTTCTGATTTTTCTGTGAACAGGGGCGGCTTTCATCATAAAGCTGAAAAATAAATAAATATTTTTTCAAAAAGGCTTGCAAAAACATTATTGGAATGCTATCATGAATAAGCTGTCTTTTGGAGACAGTCTGGATGGGAACGACTATTTATCATATAGAGAGGTGAGGTACGATGAAAGAGGGAATACATCCTAAATATTATCAGGCGACAGTTACCTGCAACTGCGGCAATACGTTTGTGACCGGTTCTACCAGGCCGGAGATCCACGTAGAGATTTGTTCCAAGTGTCATCCGTTTTATACCGGACAGCAGAAAGCAGCTCAGGCTCGTGGACGTATTGATAAGTTCAACAGAAAATACGGAATGCAGTAGGCGGTTGAAAAGATTGGGGTTGAGGTGTGTTTCATCTCAACCTTTTTTCATTATAGGAGAGAGAAAGCGATGTCACGGAAAAAGACAAAGCAGCGTTACTGCGGCATTGGCGGTCAGGCCGTTCTTGACGGCATCATGATGCGCAACGGTGCGGATTTCGCTATTGCGGTCCGAAAACCGGACGGTACCATTGCACTGGAAAAAAAGACGGATAAGAAAAAGAAAAAAAACAGATTATCCGAAATTCCCTTTATCAGAGGAGTGGTCAATTTTATAGACAGTCTGGTGGTGGGATTTACAAGTCTGAACTTTTCCGCCGAGGTGGGCATGGAGGATGATGAGGAGGAACCGGGCAGGTTTGAGCTCTTTTTGAAAAAGCATTTTGGTGACAGGGCGAATGATATCATTATGACCTGCACGGTCATTGCCGCTGTGATTCTGGCAGTGGCGGTTTTTATTCTGCTGCCCTATGGACTGAGCGCTCTGTTGAGTCAGTTGATTCGCAGCAAAATGATACTCTCCATCTTTGAGGGAGTGCTCCGGCTGGCCATTTTTATTGCGTATGTGGCGCTGATCGGACTGATGGACGACATTGACAGAATGTACATGTATCACGGAGCGGAACACAAATGCATCAACTGTATTGAAAGGGGAAAGCCGCTGACAGTGCCGAATGTACGCCGCTCCAGCAGGCTGCATCCCCGCTGCGGCACCAGCTTCATGCTGTATGTGATGGTGATTTCCTGTGTGCTGTTTTTCTTTATCCAGGTGTCCAATCCGCTTCTGAAGCTGGTATATCGTCTGCTGCTGATTCCGGTGATCGCGGCGGTCTCCTACGAACTGATCCGGCTGGCAGGGCGAAGCTCCAATCCGATTGTAAAGCTTTTGAATCTGCCCGGGCTGGGAATGCAGAAGCTCAGCACCAGAGAACCGGAGGACAGTATGATTGAGGTGGCGATCCAGGCGGTGGAGGCAGTGTTTGACTGGAGAGCATACCAGGAGGCCACCTTCGGACCGCAGGAGGCCCAGGAGGAAGACGGGGAAGATTCAGAATACGACTACGACTATGACGATGATGACGCCTATGATGATGTTTATGACGAGGATGAAGAATATTACGAAGAGGGTGACGGCGTTTACAACGGGGACGATGAATATTACGAAGAGGATGACGGCGTTTACAACGGGGATGACGAGTATTCTGAGGAGGACGATGCCTGTGACGATGTTTATGATGACCAGGCGTATGGTTTAGAGCCGGAGAAGGCCAGGGAGGCTTCCAAGGACAGCGAAAAGATTCGCAGTGAGGAGGAGGCAGGCAGAGAGATTGAGGAGCTTCTGGAGAATGACTTATGAGGAAGCTTTTCGAAAGGGCGCTGCACTTTTAAAAAGGGCAGGGGTGGAGGAATATGCGCTGGATGCCAGGCTTTTGCTGGAGGATTGCTGCGGCGTGAGCTATCAGGATTTGCTGGTTTATGGGGACAGGGAGCTGAATGAAAGCGGGGAGGGGGCCTATTTTCAGGCGATTGCCCGCAGAGAACAGCGGATTCCCCTGCAGCAGATCATGGGAATACAGCAGTTCATGGGTCTGCCTTTTTTTGTCAGTGAGGATGTGCTGATTCCCAGGCAGGATACGGAGATACTGGTGGAAGAGGCGCTGAAGGTTTTAAAGCCGGGGATGGAAATCCTGGATTTGTGCACCGGAAGCGGCTGTATTTTGCTGAGCCTGCTCTATTACAGCGAGGAATGCGTCGGGCTGGGAACGGATCTTTCCGGGAAGGCGCTGCTGGCAGCGATGAGAAACAGGGACCATATACAGGGCCTGTGTGGCGCCAGTGGGAAAAAAGCGATCAGGGCAGGCTTTCGGGAGAGCGATCTTTTTGCTTCCGTCACAGGCTGCTTTGATGTGATTGTGTCCAATCCGCCCTATATTGCTTCCCGGGTGATTGATACCCTGGAGCCGGAGGTGCGCGTTTATGAACCCAGGCTGGCGCTGGACGGCGGCAGCGACGGTCTGTTTTTTTATCGGGAAATACTTCCTGAGAGCAGGGAGCATTTAAATGAGGGAGGATGGATTTTCCTGGAGATTGGTCACGATCAGGGAGAGGCGGTCAGCAATCTGATGCGTGCGGCCGGATTTGATCAGGTCCGTGTGACCAGGGATCTGGCGGGACTTGACCGGGTGGTTTCAGGAAAATGGACGAGATGAGCTGCCGGACAGGATACTGTCGGGGAGATGGAGGAAAGAAGATGTTTGACAGACTGGACGATTTGTTGAATCGTTTTGAGGAAATTTTAAATGAATTAAATGAGCCCACTGTCACGGCCAATCAGGAGCGCTTCCGGAAGCTGATGAAGGAGCAGAGCGACCTGACGCCGGTGGTGGAAACCTATAAAAGCTATAAAAAGGCAAAGCAGGATGTGGAGGATTCTCTGGCCATGCTGGAGGAGGAATCCGACGAGGAGATGCGGGAACTGTTAAAAGAAACTCTTTCCGACAGCAGGAAAGAGGTGGAGGAGCTGGAGCAGAAGCTGAAGATCCTGCTTTTGCCCAGGGATCCCAATGATGATAAAAATGTGATTATGGAGATTCGCGGAGGAGCCGGCGGGGATGAGGCGGCTCTTTTTGCGGCGGAGCTTTATCGCCTGTATGTAAAATATGCTCTGAGCAGGGGCTGGAAAGTGGAGACGCAATACGCCGACGAGAGCGGAATCGGCGGCATGAAAGAGGTGAATTTTCAGATTTCCGGGAAAGGCGCTTATTCCAGGCTGAAATATGAATCCGGGGTACACCGGGTTCAGAGAGTGCCTGAGACCGAGTCCGGCGGACGGATCCATACCTCCACGGCTACCGTGGCGGTGATGCCGGAGGCGGATGAGGACATTGACATTGTGATTGACGACAAGGATATCCGCATTGATGTGATGCGGGCCTCCGGCAATGGCGGACAGTGCGTCAATACCACCGATTCCGCGGTGCGCCTGACACATTATCCCACCGGAATTGTGGTTTACTCCCAGACAGAGAAGAGCCAGCTGCAGAATAAGGCCAAGGCCTTTGCTCTGCTGAAATCCAAGCTCTACGACATCGAGCAGCAAAAGCAGCATGACGCGGAGGCGCAGCTGCGCCGCAGCCAGATTGGTACCGGCGACCGTTCCGAGAAAATCCGTACCTATAATTTCCCTCAGGGGCGGGTCACTGACCATCGCATCGGCCTGACGCTTTACAAGCTGGACAAGGTCATGGACGGCGACATCGATGAAATTCTGGATGCCTGCATCGCCGCGGACCAGGCCGCCAAGCTGGTGAAGATGAGTGAGAGATAATACAGATGATGAGGAAAAAGGATGAATATACGAAGAGCGACGGCCGCGGATATGCCGGGTCTGAATAAGCTTTTATATCAGGTGCTGATGGTACACCACAACGGCAGGCCGGATTTATTTAAGCCAAATGTAAAAAAATATACGGATGAGGAGCTCAAAGACCTGCTGGAGGATGAGAGGCGTCCGGTTTTTGCGGCGCTGGATGAAAAGAATCAGGTGCTGGGATATGCTTTCTGTATTCTGGAGGAGTATGTGAACGACAACACGCATCCGGACATGAAGACTCTCTATATCGATGATCTGTGCGTGGATGAAGAGGTCAGAGGGCAGCATATCGGGGAAACTCTGTATGAGTATGTGCTGGATTACGCCAGAGGAATCGGCTGCTACAATGTGACACTGAATGTATGGAGCTGCAACCCGGGCGCCATGAAATTTTATGAGAAATGCGGCCTTGTTCCCTACAAAGTAGGTATGGAAAAGGTACTATAAAATACGGAACAAAAAACAACACGAAGGAGACTTTTTTATGTGGGCTGAAGAAAGTGTTTTTTATCAGATTTATCCGCTGGGCTTTTGCGGCGCGCCGTTTGAAAACGATGGAGTTGCCGGACACCGGATTTTAAAGGTCATTGACTGGATTCCGCATCTGGAAAAGCTGGGCGTGAACGCGGTTTATTTTTCACCATTGTTTGAATCCGATACGCATGGCTATAACACCAGGGATTATCGCAGGATTGATACCCGTCTGGGAGATGAGGCGGATATGAAAAAGGTGGTGCAGGAATTGCATTCCCATGGCATCCGGGTGGTGCTGGACGGTGTGTTCAACCACGTGGGCCGGGGCTTTTGGGCTTTTCTGGATGTGCTGCAAAACAGGGAGAATTCTCCGTACAGGGACTGGTTTTACCGCATTGATTTTCAGGGAAATTCGCCTTTCAACGACGGACTGTGGTACGAGGGCTGGGAGGGCTGCTATGATCTGGTGAAATTAAACCTGCGCAATCCCCAGGTGGTGGATTATCTGCTGGAGTGCGTCAGCTTCTGGGTGGACACCTGGAATATTGACGGACTGCGTCTGGATGTGGCCTATAGCCTGGATCTGGATTTCCTCAAAAGGCTGCGGGCTCACTGCAATAATATGAAGCAGGATTTCTTCCTGGTGGGGGAGGTGCTTCATGGGGATTACAACCGTATCATGAATCCGGAAATGCTGCACTCTGTCACCAATTATGAGTGCTATAAGGGCCTCTATTCCAGCTTCAACAGCATGAATATGTTTGAAATTGTGCATTCTCTGAACCGGCAGTTTGGGCCGGAGCAGTGGTGCCTTTATAAGGGAAAGCATCTGCTTAATTTTGTGGACAACCATGATGTGTCCAGAATCGCCAGTACTTTACTCAATGAGAAGCATCTGCCCTTAATTTACGCTCTGCTGTTTGGTATGCCCGGCATTCCCTGCCTGTATTACGGCAGCGAGTGGGGGACAAAAGCCAGTAAGAGTGAAGGGGATCCGGCCCTTCGTCCGGCTTTCGATGAACCGGAATGGAATGAACTGACCGGGTGGATCAGCAGGCTTTCTGCGGCAAAGAAAAATTCCAGAGCGCTCAATTATGGGACTTTCCGCTCAGTACTTTTGACCAATAAGCAATGTATTTTTGAGCGAAAATGCGACAGTGAGAGAGTGCTGGTGGCGATCAACGCGGATGAGACGGAGTATGTGGCTCACTTTGACGCCGGCTGTGGCCTGGCTCAGGACCTGATCACCGGCCAGACACATGATTTTGGCGGCGGCAGCCATCTGCCGCCTTACAGTGCCGCTTTCTGGAGGTGTGAGAGATGAAAAATCATGATACAGTGCGGGAGCTGCTTTCCTTTATCGACCATGCCCCCAGTCCTTACCATGTGGTAGCCCAGGCGAAGGAGATGCTGGAGGCGGCCGGCTTTCAGAGAATCAGTGAAAAGAACCGCTGGGAGCTTGAGAGAGGGAAAAGCTATTACGTTACCAGACAGGGCTCGGCGCTGATTGCTTTTCGCATTCCCAAAGAGCCCTGGAAAGGCTTTCATCTGGTGGCCAGCCACAGCGATTCCCCGGCTTTTAAGATCAAGGCAAATCCGGAGATGACCCAGGGAAACCTGTATACCAGGCTGAACGTGGAGCGTTACGGCGGCATGATCCTGTCTACCTGGTTTGACAGACCGCTGTCTGTGGCGGGAAAGGTCTATCTGGAACAGGACGGCGCCATTGTAAAAAAACTGATCAATTTTGACCGGGATCTGATGGTGATTCCCTCTCTGGCCATTCACATGAACAGGGAAGCGAACAACGGCGTCAAATTCAGCGTACAGAAGGATCTGTGCCCGTTGCTTTCCACCGGGGCGGATCAGGGCGCGTTTCAGAGGCTGCTGGAGGAAGAGACTGGGGTGGACAGACAGCAGATTCTGGGCTATGATCTGAACCTGTATACCCGCCAGCCGGGCACCCTGATTGGCGCTAAGGAGGATCTGATTCTGTCTCCCAGGCTGGATGATCAGGAATGCGCCTTTGCCAGTCTGAAGGCCATCGTTGAGACGAACCCCTCTGACTATGTGAGTCTTTGCGCTGTTTTTGACAACGAGGAGGTGGGCAGCATGTCCCCTCAGGGTGCGGACAGCGATTTCCTGAGGGATACGGTGAAGCGTATTGTTTACAGTATGGGAGGCAGCGAGACCTCCTATATGGAAGACATGGCGGGGAGCTTTATGATCTCCGCGGACAACGCTCATGCGGTTCATCCCAACAGCCCGGAGAAAGCGGATCCCACCAACCGGCCGGCCATGAACGAGGGGATCGTGATCAAGTATTCCGCGGCTCAGAAGTACACCACCAGCGCCTACACCGGCAGCGTCATGAGGCAGCTTTGCCGGAAAGCGGACGTCCCTTGTCAGGTGTTTCACAATCATTCCGACAGTCTGGGGGGCGGAACCCTTGGCAAATATTCCTCCACCCATATGTCTGTGGCAACGGTGGATATCGGTCTGGCGCAGCTGGCCATGCATTCCGCGGTGGAGACGGCGGGCAGCAGGGATATTGCATATCTGGTGAAGGTGCTGCAATATTTTTACAGCTGACATTGACAACAGGGAAAGGGCAGCTGCATATATTACATAAAATAACAGATGCGGGACTGTGGTAAACAGTCCCGCAAGGACGTTTTGTGGACAATGAAAAGATGGAGGCAGCGCTGAACCTGGCCAGATCGGAGCCGGAAAGTCTGCGGGAAAAATCAGACATTCTGGACGCAGGCTATGATCAGGAACAGGACAGCTGGGAGGTGATCATCAAGTATAATGGGGACCTGGCCCAGGACCTGCCCCGGGGAATAGAGCTGGAGCCGCTGATTGCCGGGTACGGGATTCTGACAATCCCCGCGTCCCTGTTTGAGAACGTTCCGCCCAGTCCATGGATTGAGTATGCGGAGCTTCCCAAAAGACTGTATTTTGAACAGGGGCTCTCAGGAGAAGAAGCGGCGGAAGGTTATTCTCCGTCGGATTTTCTGAGAAGCTTTTCTTTTTCAGAGAAAGGGACCGCGGAGGGACTTTCTTCTCTGTCCGGGGAGGGAGTGCTGGTGGCGGTCATTGATTCCGGCATTGACTATACGCTGCCGAATTTTCGGCATAAAAACGGTTCCACCAGGATTGCTGCCCTCTGGGATCAGACACTGACTCCGGATGCTCAAAATCCGCCGCCGGAAGGCTTTCGACAGGGAAAACTGTATACCTCCGGGGACATCAATGCCGCCCTGCAGCGCCCTTTTCCCCAGGAAATCCTTCCGTCAGTGGATACAAGCGGCCATGGGACGGCGGTGGCAGGGATCGCTGCCTCCGGCGCAGTCGGGGGAGAATATGCCGGGATGGCGCCGGAAAGTGATTTGCTGATTGTAAAGCTGGGCAATCCTTCAGACAGGGGCTTTCCCAGAACCACGGAGCTGATGAGGGCGCTGACCTTTGCGGCGCGGTTTGCCCTGGAAAGAAATCAGCCTCTGAGTGTGAATTTAAGCTTTGGCAACAGTTACGGCTCCCATAACGGCACATCCCTGCTGGAGCGCTTTATTGACAATGTGGCGGAAATCGGCAGAAATGTGATCTGCGTGGGCACCGGGAATGAGGGATTGTCCGGAGGGCATTACAGCGGCCGGCTGACGGAAGGAATGACAACGGTGGTGGAGATCAGCGTGGCGCCCTACGAGGCTAGTCTGAGCATTCAGCTCTGGAAAAATTATGTGGACGACTACGCGATTTGGCTGATTGCTCCGGACGGAGGGACTGTTTTTCTGGGACCGGAGCAGTACGGAAAGGTGGAAAGCAGACTGGGGCGGACCCGGGTGCTGGGATTTTTCGGGCAGCCTACGCCTTACAGCACCAGTCAGGAAATTTTTTTTGATTTGCTGCCGGAAGATTATTATATTGATGAGGGTGTCTGGCGGATACGGATTGAGCCGGCAGCCATCAGAAACGGGTACTTTTATCTGTATCTGCCGGTAGCTTCCACCAGAAATCAGGGCACCAGATTTATGAATCCCAGTCAGGAAATGACGCTGACGATTCCTTCCACGGCGGCGAAAACCATCGCGGTGTCCGCGTATCACCCCGGGTTTGACACTTTTGCGGATTTCAGCGGAAGAGGGGCGGCTTTTTGGGACCATTTTCAGGAGAGAAGTAATATCGGAGCGGTCCGTCCCACCCTTTCGGCACCGGGGACAGATATCCTGGCGCCCATGCCGCAGGGAGGATACGGTCGGTTTAAAGGCACCAGCTTTGCCGCGCCGTTCGTGGCCGGGGCGGCTGCCTTACTGATGGAGTGGGGGATTCTGCGGGGGCATGACTATTTTTTGTACGGAGAAAAGCTGAAAGCCGGTCTGATCCGGGCGGCGAAGCCTTTGCCCGGAGTGGAGGAGTACCCTTCCTCCAAAACCGGTTATGGGCGGCTCTCGCTTAAAGAAGCAGCGTTTGAGGGGTGATTGTGTTTCATACCAGGTGAAATAAACATTGTTTTTTTGCCATGACAATGTTAGAATACCGGTATAAGGAGGAAGATTCCCATGGCATTTCACATTATCACGGACTCTGCGTCCGACGTCCCACAGTTCGTCAGGGAGGAATATCATCTGCATGTGATTCCCACGCCCGTCACCATTGATGACGTGGATTATTTTGACGGATCCACCATCCAGCCGGCCGAATTTTATAAAATTCAGGCGGAGGGGAAGAGCGATATTAAGACCTATCACATCAGTCAGCAGATGTTTTATGATCATTTCAGGCCCTATGCCGAAGCAGGGGATGAGGTCCTTTACATCTGCTTCTCCACAGGCATTGCCGGCACCTTTCAGGCGGCAAATCTGGCAAAGGCGGATCTGCTGGAGGAATTCCCGGATTTTCAGATCACGATTATCGATTCCAAATGTGCTTCCATTGGCTTTGGCCTGGTGACCTATTATCTGCTGCAGATGCAGAAAAACAGCGCGCCAAAAGAGCTGATCATTGAGGCGGCACAGTATTTTTGTGAACACATGAAGATTCAGTTTACCGTGCAGACGCTTCATTATCTGTATAAGGGAGGCCGGGTCGGCGCTATCAGCGCGGCGGCGGGCGGTATTCTGGATATTAAGCCCATTCTGGTGGTGGATGAGGAAGGTGCCCTGAAAGGAGCGGAGAATGTACGCGGCTGGAAGAAAGCCATCCGGCGTGTGGAGGATATGATCGGTGAGAAGTGCCGCGATCTTGACCGTCAGGTGATCGGCGTAGTCAGCGGAAGTGATCCGACGCTGGCAGATCAGGTGGGAGAAGATCTGATGAAACACTATCACGCGAAAGGGCTTTTGAAGAGTCAGGTGGGCTGTGCCATCGGTGCCCACACCGGCGGCGGAATTGTGGGTATTACCGCGCTGGATTCCATGAATCCGGAATATGAGAAATATCTGGATTAAAATGTGCATGATAAGGATTTTCCTATGAAAAATATGTTAAACGATGAGATTATCTCTCTGGTTGACGATATTCTGGATGACTATGAACTAAAAAGGCGAATCGATACTGATAAAACTTTCAATCAGCCTGATAAGACGGTGATCAATGAGATTCTGTCCAATCTTCAGCAGATTATTTTTCATGGCTATTATCGCAATCAGCATTATCGGATTTATACGGCCAAGAACAATCTGAGCATGCTTCTGGAGGATATCCTCTTTAATCTGAGCAAGCAGGTGACGCTGGTGCTTCAGAGCTGTGAAGAGGGAAAAGAAAAAAGCGGGCAGGAGGAGGCACCGGAAGAGAGGGCCTACGATATCTGTATCGCGTTTTTGTCCAAAATTCCGCAGCTGCGGGAGTCTCTGGAGATGGACGCCCAGGCGGCTTATGACGGCGACCCGGCGGCCTCAGGAATTGACGAGATTATTTTTTCTTATCCCGGGTTTTATGCCATCTTTGTGTATCGGATTGCGCATGAGCTGCAGCTGCTCCATGTACCGTTGATTCCCCGGATGATGACGGAGATTGCCCACAGCGCCACAGGGATCGATATCCATCCCGGCGCTTCCATAGGCAGACGGTTTTTCATGGATCACGGGACAGGGATTGTGATTGGTGAGACCACCGTGATCGGGGATAATGTGAAAGTTTACCAGGGAGTGACCATCGGCGCACTTTCCACCAAGGGAGGCCAGAAACTGAAAAATAAAAAACGCCATCCTACCATTGAAGATAATGTGACTATTTATTCCAATGCTTCCATTCTGGGCGGAGAGACGGTGATCGGGCGCAATACGGTGATCGGCGGCAATACCTTCATCACCAAATCCGTCCCTCCTGACACCAGTGTCAGTATTGCCAGCCCGGAGCTGATCTACCGCTATGGGAACCATCCGGAGAAAGAAAAGCTGGATGGGCTGAAGCAGGAGGAGAGCGGGGACTGGGTGATATAGCGGCAGTCCTTTGCTCGTGACAGACTCTGAATATTTCCACTGAATAAAAAGTACCGGTTAAGGGAAAGCTTTAACCGGTACTTTTGTATGCAAACAGAAAGATTGTTTTTACAGGGAGGAATTTTTATGTCACTGATCAAAAAACCGGTGGGCGATTTCAGAGTGCAGGCTTATCACCAGGATGCCTTTCGAACAGTTTCCCGAAAGGACATTCTGGGAAAATGGAGCGTATTTTTCTTTTATCCGGCGGATTTTACTTTTGTCTGTCCTACAGAGCTGGAGGATCTGGCGGATCATTATGGGGAATTTCAGGAGATCGGCTGTGAAATTTACAGCGTTTCCTGCGACAGTCACTTTGTCCACAAGGCCTGGCATGATGTGTCTGAGACCATCAAAAAGCTTCCCTTTCCCATGCTCGCGGATCCGACGGGAATGCTGACGAGGGACTTTAACGTGATGATTGAAGAGGATGGCATGGCTGAGAGGGGAACCTTTATTGTGAATCCGGATGGCGTCATTGTGGCTTATGAGGTCATTGCGGGGAATGTGGGTAGAAACGCCAGGGAGCTGCTCAGACGGGTGAGAGCCAGCCAGTTTGTGGCTGAACATGGGGATCAGGTCTGCCCGGCCGGATGGCAGCCCGGCGGTAAGACCTTAAAACCCAGCCTGAATTTGGTGGGGATGCTGTGATGGATCAAATGAGAATACAGGGAAAAGATACCCGCGGAAGCCATATCAGGGAAAGCGATATGGATGAAGGAGATTTGAACGAGCGGGATTTGTATGACGTGGTGGTTGTGGGCGGCGGCCCCGCCGGGCTTTCCGCGGCGATCTATATGGCCCGGGCAAAATACCGGGTGCTGGTGGTGGAAAAGGAGGAAGTGGGCGGTCAGATCCGGATCACGGACAGTGTGGTCAATTATCCGGGGATCGAGAGGATTGACGGCAAAGCGCTGACCGGAGCCATGGCGCGGCAGGCCAGACGCTTTGGCGCGGAGTTTGCCTCGCAAGAGGTGGTGGATCTGGAATGTAATACCCGGATCAAGCGGGTGATCACCCGCGGAAGAGTTTACGATACGCTGGGCGTCATTCTGGCCCTCGGAGCCAGTCCCCGAAAATTAAATTTTGCGGGAGAAGAGAAATTTCAGGGCAGGGGCGTGGCTTACTGCGCCACCTGCGACGGAGAATTTTTTACCGATCGGACAGTGTATGTGGTGGGCGGCGGTTATGCGGCGGTGGAGGAAGGACTGTTCCTCACCCGTTACGCCAGGAGGGTGATCATGATTGTCAGGGAGGAGGATTTTACCTGCGCCAGGACCCTCGGGGATCAGGCGAAGGCTCATCCAAAGATCGAGATCCATTTTCATACGGAGATCACGAAGGTGACGGGGGAAACTTTTGTCACCGGGGCTTCGTTTCGGGACAATCTGACCGGGAAGGGCTGGGAAAGCCCGCGGGAGAAAGCGGGAATCGGCATTTTCGTGTTTGCCGGCTATGTTCCTGCCTCTGACTGGCTGCCGTCAGAAATTGACAGAAACCTGCAGGGGTATCTTGTGACGGATCAAAACCGGGCCACCAGTGTGCCTGGCGTGTACGGCGCGGGCGATGTGTGCGTCAAGGGACTGCGGCAGGTGGTGACGGCGGTGGCCGACGGCGCGGTGGCTGCCACCAGTCTGGAATTGTATGTGGAGCAGCTGCATCATCGTCTTCATCTGCCGGACCTGGTTCGGCTGGTCAGTAGGGAAAAGGAAGATGGTCAGGATCTGCCGGATACGGATGCGCTGTTCGATCGGGAGTTAAAGTCCCGGGTCAGCGAACTTCTGAAACGGATGGAGCAGCCGGTAATCATAAAAATATGGTCCGAGAGGACTGACAGCGAGCGGGAATTATTCACTTTCTTCGATGAACTGGCCGGCTTGTCGGACCAGCTGGTGCTGGAGTATGCTGCGACGAAGGAGGTGGACGCAGAATTGTGGCCGGCAATCCGGCTGCTTGACAGTAAAGGCAACGACAGCGGCTTTTGCTTTCACGGGATTCCTACGGGAGAAGAATTTACCTCCTTTCTGCTGGCAATCTGCCAGCTGGCGGGGCCTGCGAAGGAGCTTCCCAAAGAAGCGCGGCGCCTGCTTCAGGACAGGGGAGAGGATGTGAGCGTACAGATTTTTGTATCCCTGACCTGTACCATGTGTCCCCAGACGGTGCGCTCGGCGGTAATGCTGGCCATGGAGAAAGAAAGTAAAAGAAAGGTGCGGGTGGATGTGTTCGATCTGTCCCGTTTCCCCCAGCTGAAAGAAAAGTACCAGATAAGAAGTGTGCCCTGCATTGTAGTGGATGAAAAGCGGGTGTTATTCGGAAGAAAAGAGCCGGAGGAGCTGGCGCGGGAGATTTTTTTGACTGAAAAGAGTGCTTGACAAGACGGCCTGTTCGTGTAAAACTGAGTGTAGTTTCATTGATTCAGTATTTTTATGAGAGATTCCAGGGAAATACCTATGCATAAATGTTTTACAGGATTATTGTTTATTTTGATTTGCGGTTTTGCTCTGACCGGCTGCGGCGGGAGAGCGGCTTCTTCCTCAGGGGCGGATACGGAGGAGGCCCTGGCCGTGGAGGAGGAAACAGTTTATACTCTGATAGAGGATATGAAGTATGAGGAGGCTCTGGCGCTTCTGGAGACTTTGGATCTGGATGCCCAGGAGAGTCTTCGGGTGGCGGGGATCTGCTATATGGGTCAGGGACTGTATGAGCAGGCTGTGGAAGCTTTCGAGGAAGCGCTGGCTCAAAACGGCGGCTTTCTCCATGAGATAGACTATGACATCAACCGCTATCTGGCGGTGTCCTATAATAAGCTGGGAGAGTATGAAAAAGCGGAGCAGGTCTATGCCGCTATCTGCGCTCTGCAGCCCGGGGATGCGGACGCCTGGTATCTGCACGGAGTCACTTATCTGGAGCTGGGGCATTATGAGGATGCGGTGGGCTGCTTTGACACCGCGGTGGAGCTTTCTCCCACGGACTATGATCTGATGATTTCCATTTATCAGGCGCTGGCCCAGTACGGGTACCGCGCGCTGGGAGAGGAATATATCGCGGATATTCTGGACAGCGATGATTCCATCAGTGATTATGACAGAGGCCGGGTCCTGTATTACACGGGAGAATACAGCCAGGCCATTGTGTATCTTGAAAAAATCAAATCTCAGGGAACCCAGGATGTGATTTTATATCTGGCCATGAGCTATGAGGCGCTGGGAGATTACAACTATGCCGCCAATGTGTACACCTCCGGTCTGGAGCTGGGGGAGAGCGCCGTCCTTTATAATCAGCTGGGCTTGTGCCAGCTGAAACGGGGGCTTTATGAGGAAGCGCTGGAGGCCTTTACACTGGGGCTTTCCTGCAATGACAATTCTCTGCGCCAGAGTCTCAGGTTCAATCAGATTACGGCTTATGAGATGCTGGGAGATTTTACCACGGCCAAGGAACTGATGGAGACCTACATCAGCGACTATCCGGGGGATGAGGAAGCGCAAAGAGAAGCGCTGTTTCTGGAGAGCAGATAATGATGAAAGCCAATATCATTTCCTATTTACGGACATATGGACAGGAAAGCTTTCAGCAGAGGGCATTCAATGGAGTGGATGCCCTTATTTTGTGCCAGTTTTCCTATTTGAAATTTAACGGGATCATTCCGGAAGTCCGTGATTTTCCGGCCATGGTGACTCTGCTGGATATCTGGAGGAATCAAAACCGGGAGAGAATGTTCTATGATACCCGGTTTGAGGAGGAAAACCGGGCGCTGGCTGAGCAGCTTCTGTTGTCCGGGCGGTTTCGACAGGTTCGTTTCGGCCTGTTTACCGATTTTGTGGATGAGGGGAAAAAGGTGCAGTTTTCCACCCTGACCTGTGTGCTGGAGGATGGCAGCGTAAAAGTCATTTACCGGGGCACGGATGAAAGTCTGGCGGGCTGGCGGGAGGATATGGACATGGCCTTTACCTATCCGGTACCAGGCCAGGAGATGAGCAGCCGCTATCTGGAGCATGTGGCCGGACTCCTTACCGGACCGTTGGACATTCTGGGACATTCCAAGGGAGGCAATCTGGCGGTGTACGCGGCCATGAACGCCGATGAGGCAGTGCTGGGCAGAATCGGTACCATTTACAATATGGACGGCCCCGGCTTTAAAAAGGGCGTCTGCCAGATGGAGCTTTTTGACAAAGTGGCGCCCAAAATCCGGAAGTTCATTCCCCGTTCTTCCCTGGTGGGCATGATTTTGGAAAACTTCGGAGATTATCAGGTGGTGGACAGCAATGCCGTAGGACTTTTACAGCATTTCCCCAGCTCCTGGTCGGTGGAGGGAACAGATTTTGTCTATCTGGAAAAGCTGGATGAACCGCAGCGGATGATCAACGATTCTGTCAGGGAATGGCTGGACCGCTTAAGCGAGGAGGAGCAGCGGGATTTTGTGGATACGCTGTTTGAGATACTGCAGGCCAGCGGGGTCAGTGATCTGGTGGAGTTTACACAGGACTATAAGGGCTGTATTTCCAGAATGTGGACCGCACTGCAGCATCAGGATCCGGACAAAAGAAAACGGGCCGCCGGCGTGATCCGGCTGCTGTTTCAGGTTTCCGGACAGACGATCAGAAGCGAGACCTTTGCCCGGATTCAGGAGAAACTGGAAAAATAGACTGCAGCCGATGATTTTTTTATATCGTTTTTAGGTTCAAACCTTGTAAGTTTTGCCAATTCATGGTAAGATTATCCAGAGGTTTGTGTGCAATATTGATAAAATTTTCACACAGGAAGGAGTATTAGTAAAATGGGAATGGATATTCGCTATTCTGCGAACCAGAAGGATGTAAAGCGCTACACCACCCAGGAGCTGCGGGATGAGTTTCTGATTCAGAACCTTTACGTGGCCAATGAGATTGTGGCGGTTTATTCTCATGTGGACCGCATGGTAACCGTAGGCTGCATGCCTACCACTGAGGTCGTGCCTATTGACAAGGGCATTGACTGCTGGCACAATTTCGGCACCGATTATTTTCTGGAGAGAAGAGAGATCGGTATTTTCAATATCGGGGAGGGGAAGGGCACCATCGCAGCCGACGACGAGACCTTTGAAATGGGCTACAAGGACTGCCTTTATATTACCAAGGGAACGAAGAAGGTTACCTTTGCCAGCGCCGATCCGGCTCATCCGGCCAAATTCTATATGGTCAGCGCGCCTGCCCACTGCTCTTATAAGACCACCTTTATCTCCATTGACGACGCGGCCAAGAGGACTCTTGGCTCTCTGGAGAATTCTAACAGGCGTACCATCAACCAGTTTATTCACCCGGATGTGCTGCCCACCTGCCAGCTTTCCATGGGTATGACCTGTCTGGAGCCGGGCAGCGTATGGAACACCATGCCCTGCCACACTCACGAGCGCCGTATGGAGATCTATACATATTTTGAAGTGCCAAAGGACAACGTGGTTATGCACTTCATGGGCGAGCCCACTGAGACCAGGCACATTGTGATGCAGAATGAGGAAGCGGTGATCAGCCCCTCCTGGAGCATCCACTGCGCTTCCGCCACGTCCAATTACACCTTTATCTGGGCCATGGGCGGGGAGAATCAGGCTTTCGACGATATGGACAATCTGGTGCCCACGCAGTTGAGATAAGCGTGATATTTCAGTAAAATCGTGATGGAGAGGACGGAAGAGATTTTATGTAAATTTCGTCTCCTGTATCATAAATAATGAGAAAGAAGGAGAAGATTATGGTAAGTTTTAGTTTGGAAGGCAAAGTAGCCATGGTGACCGGCGCGTCCTATGGCATTGGTTTCGCTATCGCCAGCGCATACGCTGAGGCGGGCGCTACCATCACATTCTGCGATATCAAGCAGGAGCTGGTGGACAAGGGTCTGGCTGCTTACGCTGAGAAAGGCATCACCGCTTATGGTTATGTCTGCAACGTATGCGATGAGGAGCAGGTAAAGGCCATGGTGGCTCAGATTGAGGAAGAGCACGGCGTCATCGACATTCTGGTCAACAACGCCGGCATCATCAAGAGAATCCCCATGACAGAGATGAGCGCAGAGGCGTGGCGTCAGGTCATCGACGTTGATCTGACTGGTCCGTTCATCATGTCCAAGGCCTGCATTCCGTCCATGATTACCAAGGGCGGCGGCAAGATTATCAACATCTGCTCCATGATGTCCGAGCTTGGCCGTGAGACTGTTTCCGCTTACGCGGCGGCAAAGGGCGGCTTAAAGATGCTTACCAGGAATATCTGCTCTGAGTATGGCCAGTACAACATCCAGTGCAACGGCATCGGACCCGGCTATATTGAGACTCCTCAGACTGCTCCTCTTCGTGAGCGTCAGGCGGACGGCTCCAGACATCCTTTCGATCAGTTTATCGTAGGCAGAACGCCTGCCGGACGCTGGCTGCAGACCGAGGAGCTGACCGGACCGGCGGTATTTTTGGCAAGCGAGGCTTCCAACGCGGTAAACGGACACGTGCTGTATGTGGACGGCGGTATCCTGGCTTACATCGGCAAGCAGCCGTAATACGGAGGACGACATGCGGATTGCATTGATCAATGAAAATTCCCAGGCGGCTAAAAACGCCCTGATCTGCGACACACTGAAAAAGGTAGTGGAGCCCATGGGACATACTGTGGACAATTACGGCATGTATTCCGCGGAGGATGAAAAGCAGCTGACTTATGTACAGTGCGGCATTCTGGCAGGCGTTCTGTTAAATTCCGGCGCGGCGGACTTTGTGGTCACGGGCTGCGGCACGGGGCAGGGCGCCATGCTGGCCTGCAATTCTTTCCCGAAGGTGCTTTGCGGCCACATCACCAATCCCCTGGACGCCTACCTGTTCACTCAGGTGAACGACGGCAACTGCGCGGCCATGCCCTTTGCACAGGGCTTTGGCTGGGGTGCGGAGCTCAATCTGGAAACCACCTTTGAAAAGCTGTTCGGTACGCCCGGCGGCGGTGGCTATCCTAAGGAGAGAGTGGTGCCGGAGCAGCGCAATAAGAAGATCCTGGATCAGGTCAAGACAGTAACCCATGCCGATATGGCAGAGATTTTACTTCAGCTTGACTCTGAACTGGTAAAGGGAGCCCTTGGCGGCGACCACTTTAAGGAGCTGTTCTACGCCAATTGCAAGTGTGAGAAGATGGCGGCGGCCGTGGAGGCTGTTGTCGGAAAATAAGAATGATCCAAAGGAGAGGGTATTCCCATGAATGAAGTATTACAGAAACTGAATAACATCGGCATTGTGCCGGTGGTTGTGATCAACAAGGTGGAGGATGCGGTACCGCTTGCAAAAGCGCTCTGCGCCGGCGGTCTTCCCTGCGCGGAGGTGACTTTCCGTACCGCGGCGGCGAAAGACGCCATCAAGGCCATGACCGAAGCCTGCCCACAGATGGTGGTAGGCGCCGGCACCGTATTAAACGCGGAGCAGGTGGACGCGGCTGTGGAAGCAGGCGCAACCTTTATCGTCAGCCCCGGCTTAAATCCCAGAACCGTAAAGTATTGCCAGGAGAAGGGTGTGCCGATTACTCCCGGTACCTCCAGCCCCAGCGATATCGAGCAGGCCATTGAATTAGGTCTGGATGTGGTGAAGTTCTTCCCGGCGGAGCAGTCCGGGGGTCTTGCCAAGATCAAAGCCATGGCAGGTCCTTATGTGAACATGAAGTTTATGCCTACCGGCGGCATCAATGCCAAGAATCTGAACGACTACTTAAGCTTCCCCAAGATCATTGCCTGCGGCGGTTCCTGGATGGTTCCGGCCAAGCTGGTGGATGAGGGGAAGTTCGATGAGATCGAGCAGCTGACCCGCGAGGCAGTGCAGACCATGCTGGGCTTCGAGATTAAGCATGTGGGCATCAACTGCGCGAACCCGGAGGAGGCAAACGCGACCTCTGAGGCTCTGGCACATGCTTTCAGCTTTGATATCAAGAATGGCAACAGCTCCATGTTCGTGGGCACCGCTTTCGAAGTGATGAAGACGCCTTATCTTGGCGCCAAGGGACACATTGCCATCGGTACCAACTATATGAACCGTGCCATCGCCTACATGGAGAACCTGGGTGTAGAGTTCGACTATGACACTGTCAAGAAGAATGACAAGGGCGGCATCAAAGCCATCTACATGAAAGAGGAGATCGCCGGCTACGCGATTCATCTGGTACAGAAGTAAGTTTTTCATAATATCCTGCACGGTAGAATGAAAAAGAAGAATCAAAGGTAATTCTGACACTCAAAAAGGGCGGCATCGGGCTGAGAATGTCCGATGCCCCTTTACTGTACGGCGGTCCTGACTGTGAAACGAAAGGTCTGTCAGGGGATATACGTCATGAGGAGGTTGGTGATGGAAAGAAACGCCGGGAGGAAGTCATGGTTGGGAAAGCATACTTTAAGGATCATCAGTGTTGTCGGAATCCTGGCGGCGGTTTTTTTGTGGACAGCGTCAGCGGATACCATGCATGTTTCGGCGGCCGACATACCGGACGGAACCGCTGATTCTGCCGCATCCACCTTAAACAGCGTGAATTACAAAATCTATTCTTCTCTGAAAAAACAGATTCTGGAGGTGGCGGAGGGGAAAAGAACATCCACATCTTTCAGTGTGTCTGTCAGCGGACTGGGGCTGAACTGGACTTACAGTCAGCTGGGGCTTGCGAATGGAGCCAGTGACAGCGCTGTAAAGAGCGCGGTTGATTCTGCTTTCGAGAAAGTGGTAGATATTGATGCCATATATTATTGCCTGAAGAGGGACTGCCCTTATCAGCTGTACTGGTTTGCGACTTCTTCGGGCATATCCACCAGCCATACATATTCTTATAATGGAAGCTCGGTTTCCACCACAGCCTTAACCATTTACTTCTCTGTCAGCGACAGCTGCAGCGCCGGCAATTATCAGGTAGATTCTGCCAGGGTGGCCCAGGCCCAGGCCGCAGCGGAAAATGCCTGGGCGATTGTACAGGAATACGCGAATCTTTCCGATGAGGAAAAGCTGAAAGCGTACGCGAACAGGATCTGCGACCTGGTGAATTATGATTATGATGCGTATCATGCTTATCTGGCGGATTTCCTTTACCCCAGTGAAAATGGCGACCCCTGGGAGGTGATCAGCGTCTTTGACAATGATCCGGACACCAACGTGGTCTGTGAGGGCTACGCCAAGGCTTTCCTGTATCTGTGCAATCTGAGCAGCTTTGAAAGCGAAAATACGGCCTGCTTCTATGCCAGCGGAGATGTCAGCTTTGAGGGGAATGAAAGCCACGCCTGGAATGTGGTTTCTCTGGATTCCGGCCATTATCTGGTGGATCTGACAAGCTATGACGGAAATCATTCCGCAGAGGAGACGGAAACGAACATCGGTCTGATGCGGTCGGCAGGCATGTCGGAGGAAGAAATCGCGCAGGAAATGGAGCTTTTTCAATATAACAGCCTGTATTATATGAGGTCTCCTCTCAGCGGAACCTGGGAGACCGGCTACACCTTTTCCATGGGTTACGCGGGGGAGACAACCTATGCTTATGATGAATCCACCCGGATGGTTTATTCTGAGGACATTCTGAGCCTGTACAGCTTGGTAACGCCCACCGTTACCGGCACCACCTGGAAGATTTATGACGGCACCACGGATGTGCTCAGGACGGCAGATCTGGCCATCAGTCTGGATGGCGTACTGAGTGCCCATGAGGACCTGGTAACAATCGCCGCCGACTATCAGTATGCCGGCGCGGACGCGGGAGAGAATGTGGATATTTTGATCAGCAATATCTCTCTGGATGGCGAGGCGGCGGAGTATTACCGGCTTTCTGCGGACAGCCTGACGGTCAGCAGCAAAATTGCGGCAAAGAAGCTGACGGAGGAGATGATTTCCACGGATGCCTCCATTTATTATTACAGTGGGGAGGCAATCACACCAAAGGTTACCGTCAGCGATCCGGTGGATGGAATAGAGCTGATCACGGAAGCGGATTACAGGGTGGAATATTCGGACAATGCGGAGATTGGAACCGGGATGGTGACTGTCATTGGACAGGGCAATTATACCGGTACCGTAGAACTGCCTTTTGAGATTACATATACGCCGGTTCCGGAATGCGTTGTCAGCGGCACGGAGGGAGAGAATGGCTGGTATACCTCTGAGGTCAGCCTCCAGGCTGACGGCTGGATGCTTTCGGAGGATGGAAATGAGTGGAAAGAGAGCCTGTCTGTGACAGAGGAGGGGGTTCATGAGCTTTCTCTGTACTTCAGGCAAAAGGAAACCGGCTATCTGACGGAGGCTGTACAGATGGAGCTGAAGCTGGACTGGACGCCCATGGAGATGGAGGAAGGGATCGCTGTGGCAGTGCTGGGAGAGAAAGGAGCGCTGAAGCTGAATGTCAGTGAGGCCGGCACGCTGGTTTACATGGTTTCAGAAAAACCCCAGGAGCAGACGGCGGAAACCGGGGGAAGTGAAGAGAACGGGACGCTGGTGGCGGCCGGGGACAGCACTAAAAGTCGGACTGCGGCGGAAATCCTGGAAAGCACCAAAAGCCGGACTGTGACAGTGGCGGAGGAGGAAATTTCCGGCGTCACCCTGACTCTTGAGGGCCTGTCAGAGGAAACACAATATGAACTGTGGATGCTGGGGACAGATCAGGCCGGAAATACCAGCGAAATTCCGGTTTTATATGAATTTATTGTCCCTACGCTTTCTGGAATGCCGCAGCTTTCCGGAATCTATGGAACCGCGGCGGAGGATATGACTCTGACCGGGGGCAGGGTAACTTATGAAAATGCTGAGCTTTCCGGTATCTGGAGCGCGGCGGACAGTGAACAGGCCATGGCTTTTTTGACGGAAGAAACATCCGGCTATCTTCCGTCCGTGGGAGGCACAGAAAGCTGGATTGTGACCTTTACTCCTGATAATGCTTCAGGTCAGGAGAGCCCGGCCTGGGCAGCGGTATCTGTAGAAGTGGTTCCGTCGGTGAGCAAAAAGGAAGTGACCGTCACCGTGGAGGACGCTTGGCGCAAACAGGGGGAGGAGAATCCCACCTTTACCTTTACAGTGGAGGAGAATGGCCTGGTTGACGGGGATACGCATCAGGATCTGGGGGTGGTGCTGACAACGCAGGCTGTGGAAAGCTCCCCCGCTGGGAAATATGAGATTACCGGCACGGCGGTCAGCGCCAACTATCAGGTGATCATTGTCAGCGGGACACTGACAGTCAGACTGACCCCGGGAGCCATTGCCCTGCGGACAGCCGCGGTTTTGGCTTTGGTGCTGGCGGCCCTGGCGGTGGTTATGGTTTTACGCCGCAATAAAGCGGCAGAAAGGAGATAAATATGATAAACAAAGCTCTTCTTACCCGGATTCTGGAGAAAGCGCTCTCCACCGGGGCGGACTTTGCGGAAGTATACGTGGAGCGCACGAAAGAAAATAATATTGCCATGATTGACAGTAAAGTAGATTCCATCACAGATCAGCTGATCAGCGGCGTGGGGATGCGGATTTTTTCAGGCACCCGCTGCGTTACTGCCTCCTGTACCTCTATGGATGAGGATGCTTTGCTCTCCTGCGCGGGACGAATGGCGGATGCCCTGGAGGGCGTCCCGGCTTATCAGACGGTGCATTTACAGGAGCGTCTGTTCGGGGATATTCATCCCATTCGGATGGTGCCGCAGGACGCGTCCCTGAAAACAAAGACGGATTTGCTGAAGGAAGGATATTTCGCGGCGAAAAACTATCATCCGGATATTTCCCAGGTGCGGGCCAATCTGCTGGATGTGGATCACCAGATTCTGGTGGCCAACAGCGACGGCCTGTATGCCCGGGACAGACAGATTCGAACCAGAATGGTGGTTAATGCCTTTGCCAGCAAAGGCGGGGAAAAGCAGAGCGGATCCTGTTCTCCGGGACGAAGGATGGGGCTGGAGATGTTTGACCTGATTTCTCCCAAATCCATCGGAGAGAAAGCCGCCAGACAGGCCCTTACCATGTTAAGCGCCGGGTATATCAAAGCCGGACGGATGCCGGTGGCCATTGAAAGCGGCTTCGGAGGCGTGATTTTTCACGAGGCCTGCGGGCATTCCCTGGAGGCTGCCAGCGTGGCGCCGGGACAGTCTCAGTTCTGCGGGAAATTGGGCCAGCAGATTGCCAATTCCAAGCTGACGGCGCTGGATGACGGCACCATTCCCAATGCTTGGGGCTCCATGAATATTGACGATGAGGGAACACCGGCCCGCAAAAAGGTGCTGATTGAGAACGGCATCTTAAAATCCTACATGGTGGATAAGCTGAACGGACGCCGCATGGGGATGGAGAGCACCGGCTCCGGCCGCAGGCAGAGCTATCTTTTTGACCCTACCTCCCGCATGACCAACACCTTTATTGCCAACGGCCCTGACCGCAATGAGGATATTATATCCTCCATTGAGTACGGTCTTTACGCGAAAGCCATGGGCGGAGGAAGCGTCAACCCGGTGACCGGAGCCTTCAATTTCGCGGTCAATGAGGGATATATTATCCGGAATGGTAAAATCTGTGAGCCGGTCCGGGGCGCCAGCCTGATTGGAAAGGGATCGGAAATTCTCATGGATATCGACATGATCGGCAACAATCTGGAGACGGCCCAGGGCATGTGCGGCGCCTCCAGCGGCAGTATTCCTACGGAGGTGGGCCAGCCCCTGATCCGGGTGGCTTCCATCACGGTGGGCGGCAGATAAGAAGGAGGCGGAAGAATGAAATATACAGAGTTTAAAGAGCGGGTGATGGCGGCGGCAGCCTCCAGAGGTCTGACCGAATATGAGCTTTACGGGGAGGAAAAGGAAAACATCAGCGTGGAAACCTTAAATCACGAGATTTCCGCGTTTTCTTCCGGTACTGTGGCGGGAGCCTGTTTCCGCTGCGTCTGCCAGGGAAAGCTGGGGTACGCTTCCACGGAGCTCTACACCGATTCCGAGGCCCGGCGGGTGGTGGAAGCGGCCATGGAAAACGCGTGCGCGTTGGAGACGGAGGGAGAAGCCTTCCTTCATGAACCGGGAGACTGTTATAGAAAAATGGAACAGGCACAGGTTACTGAGCCTTCTGCCTCTCAGCTGAAAGAGCTGGCCATGAAAATAGAGGAGGCGGCCTACGGGGCGGATCCAAGAATTGTGGATGGGAGCCAGTCCAGCGCGGATTTTCGCAGGAACCGGATTTTCCTGAGCAATTCCAAAGGACTGGATCTGACTCATGAGAATGCCTATACCGCGGCCTACAGCTTTCCCATCGCCAGAGAGGGCGGGGAGATGTTCAGCGGCTTTGATTCCAAAGCAGGGGATTATGCTGCCCTGGATCCGGTTAGCATCGCACAAAAGGGAGTGGAGGACGCGGTTTCCCAGATTGGCGCGTCAGCCGTTCCTACAGGGACCTATGACGTGATGTTTTCCAGCCATATGACCGCCGCCATGCTGCAGGTTTACGTGAACATTTTTTCGGCCCAGGCGGCACAGAAGGGAATGTCTCTGCTGGCGGGAAAAGAAGGAGAAATGACAGCGGCACCCTGTGTGACTCTGACCGATGATCCGTTTTGTCAGGAGAGTCTGGTAAAAATGCCTTTTGACGGCGAGGGCGTGGCCACTGTCCGTAAGGATGTGGTGAAAAACGGCAGGCTGATCACCCTGCTTTATAATCTGGCTACGGCGCACAAAGCGGGGGTGGCTTCCACCGGCAACGGTGTGAAAGCCGGGTATGCGGCTCCTGTCAGCATCCAGCCCTACAACTTCTATCTGGAAAAGGGAGGCGGAGGCACCAGGGAGGAAATGTATGAGCATCTGGGCAATGGAATTTATATCACAGAGCTGAACGGAATGCATGCCGGCGCTAATCCGGTGACCGGGGATTTCTCCCTGGCAAGCGCAGGCTTTCTGATTGAGAATGGGAAAAAGAGCAAACCGGTCAGAAACTTCACCGTTTCCGGCAATTTCTATCAGCTGCTGAAGGACATTGCCCTGGTGGGGGATGACTGGGAATTACGCCCGCCCATGCGGGGAGGCGCCTGCTTTGGAGGGCCGTCCTTTATCGTCAGGGGCATGAGTATCGGCGGAAAATAAGATTTCAAGGGGAGCGCTCCCGGGCAGGGCGCTCCTTTTGATTCCCCGGCTGAAACGCCATAGAGAGGGGAGATAGTGATAAAGTTTAGTAAAAGTAAGAAAAAAATTTAACTTTTTTGCATTTATGTATTGACGCACATGAAAAAATATGTATAATGAAACCTGTTGGCCTGAGTTTAGTTTTGCTAAACTCAAAGTTTAGAATTTATGAGCAGACAGAGGCATCATGGACATCGGAGGAAAAATCAAGGAGCTGCGTCTGATGAAGAATCTGACGCAGGAGGAACTGGCGGACCGGGCGGAGCTGTCAAAGGGATTCATTTCCCAGCTGGAGAGAAATCTGACGTCTCCGTCGATCTCCACGCTGACAGACATTCTGACCTGTCTTGGCACGGATTTAAAAGAATTTTTCAGCGATTCGGAGGATACCCAGGTCGTTTTCAAAAAGACGGACTATTTTGAAAAGATCGATGAGGAGCGGGGCAATATGATCCAGTGGGTCATTCCCAACGCGCAGAAAAACAGCATGGAGCCCATTCTGGTAATCATCGAAAAGGGCGGCAGGACAGAGGCGCTGGATCCTCATGAGGGGGAGGAGTTTGGCTTCCTTTTGAGCGGCAGCGCGGATTTGCACATCGGCTCCAGGACATTTAAGGTCAGAGCCGGAGAATCCTTTTATTTTGCGGCCAAATACCGGCATTATCTGACTTCGTCCACAGGAGCGAAGCTATTGTGGGTCAGCTGCCCGCCGAGCTTTTAGCGACAGTTCAGCTGTTACGGCAGCAGTGAGGTATATTATGAAAAATGTTATTATCGAATTAAAAAATCTGACCCACAATTTCGGGGATCAGCAGGTGTTAAAGGGAATCAACCTGAATATTTATCAGAATGAATTTCTGACGCTTTTGGGTCCCTCCGGCTGTGGGAAGACCACCACGCTGCGCATCATCGCGGGCTTTGAGGAGCCCACCGGGGGTGAAGTTTTATTCAACGGAATCGATGTGTCGAAGGTGCCGGCCTACAAGCGGGAGGTCAACACCGTGTTTCAGAATTATGCTCTGTTTCCCTTTTTAAACGTCCATGATAATGTGGCCTTCGGTCTGAAAATCAAAAAGGTGGACCCCAAATTCATCGACGCCAAGGTCAGCTCGACCTTAAAGCTGGTGGGGCTGGAGGGCTTTGAGGACAGGGACGTGACCCTGCTTTCCGGCGGCCAGCAGCAGAGGGTCGCCATTGCAAGAGCGCTGGTCAATGAACCGAAAGTGCTTTTGCTGGATGAGCCTCTGGGGGCTTTGGACGCCAAGCTGCGCAAGGAAATGCAGACGGAGCTGAAAAAGATCCAGGAGGAGGTGGGCATCACTTTCATCTTTGTGACCCACGATCAGGAGGAAGCGTTGTCCATGTCCGATACCGTGGTGGTCATGAACGAGGGCGTGATCCAGCAGATCGGCACCCCGGAGGACATTTATAATGAGCCGGAGAACCGCTTTGTGGCAGGCTTTATCGGCGCCTCCAATATTATCGGCGGCGCCATTATGAAAGAGGACTGCCTGGTCAGCTTCGACGGCCAGGATTTTGAGTGTGTGGATAAGGGATTTAAGGAAAATGAGCCTGTGGAAGTGGTCATCCGTCCGGAGGATATTGAACTGGTGAAGCCCAAGCAGGGGCTGCTGCAGGGGGTGGTGAAGTCTGTGGTATTTAAGGGAGTTCATTATGAGCTGCAGGTGGAGACGGAGTTTCGCGATTATCTGGTCCAGACCACCCGCCAGTATGAGGCGGAGGAAAAGGTGGGACTGACCTTTGAACCGGAAGGGATCCACGTGATGTACCCGATGTAAGGAGACAGCTTATATGAAATACTATGTAAAAATGGTGCGGCCCTACATGGTCTGGTCCTTTCTTTTGATCGTCATCCCCATGCTGCTGATCGCCATTTATTCGGTGACCACCGGTGGCAACACTCTGGTCAATATTCAGTTTACATTAGAGAATTTTGCCAAATTCGCGGAGCCCATCTACGTGCAGGTGTTTGTCAAATCCCTGCAGATCGGCCTGATCACCGTGGGCATCTGTCTGGCGCTGGGATATACCCTGGCCTATCAGATCTGCCGCTTCGAGGAGAGGATTCAGAGCAGCCTGATTCTGCTGGTGACCATTCCCATGTGGATTAACACCCTGCTGCGTACCTACGCCTGGATCAGCATTCTGTCTGATAATGGCATTATCAATACCATTTTGCAGGCCCTGGGACTGGAGCCGGTGACCCTGATGTATACCAATTTTGCGGTGATTATCGGCATGGTCAGCGATTTTTTACCATTTATGGTGATTCCGATTCATACCTCTCTGAGTAAAATCGACAAATCCCTGATTGAGGCGGCGCAGGATCTGGGGGCCACCCCGTTTCAGACCTTTACAAAAGTGATTTTCAAACTGTCCATTCCCGGCGTGCTCAATGGAGTGATTGTGACCTTTTTGCTCTCCATTTCCACCTTTGTTATTCCCAAGCTTTTAGGGGGCGGACAGTACACTCTGATTGGCAATCTGATTGAGAATCAGTTTATTTCTGTGGGCAACTGGAACTTCGGAAGCGCCCTTTCTCTGATATTGACAGCGGTGATCCTGCTTGCCATCACGCTGATGCGCAGATTAGACCAGGAGGATAAGGAGGAAGAACTTTGAAAAAGAAAAAGAGTCTGCCGGGCGTCGTCTACATTGTGATCTGCTTCCTTTTTCTGTACCTGCCCATTTTTGTGACCATGTTTTTTTCCTTTAATTCGTCCAAATCGCTGACAAAATTTACAGGTTTTTCACTGACCTGGTACCAGCAGCTGTTTTCGGACGCTGAGATCATGGGGGCGGTATATGTGTCTGTCACCATCGCCCTGCTGTCCACATTGATTTCCACCATTCTGGGCACGGCCACCGCCATCGGTCTGTCCAAAAACAGAAAGGTGATCAAGGAGCTGATCATCAATATCAACAATATTCCGATTATGAACCCGGATATTGTGACCGCCATCGGCCTGATGATTTTATTTTCCTCCTTAAAAATAGAAAAAGGCTATATGACCATGCTGTTAGCTCATATTTCCTTCTGCACGCCCTACGTGATCACCAGCGTGTACCCCAAGGTGCGGTCCCTCAATCCCAATCTGGCCAACGCCGCCATGGATCTGGGAGCTACGCCCTGGCAGGCGTTGTACAAGGTGATTCTTCCCATGATCAAGGACGGAATTTTCGCGGGAGTGCTGTTAGCCTTTACCATGTCTTTTGACGACTTTGTGATTTCGTATTTTGTCACCGGAAACGGAGTGAAAAATATTTCCATTATTGTGTATAACATGACCAAGCGTACCAATCCTACCATCAACGCCCTGTCCACCATTGTGATTCTGGTGATCATGGTGCTGTTAATCATCGCCAACGCGGTGCCGGCGGTGATGAAAAGGAGAAAAATAAATGGAGTAAACAGGCAAAAAACAAGCGAGGAGGGAAATGAATGATGAAAAAGAATTTACTGGCCGTTATGGCCGCGGTGGGAATGTCCGCGCTTTTACTTTCGGGCTGCGGCAACAGCAGCAAGGCGACCCTGAAGGTCTATAACGCGGGAGAGTATATGGACACCAGTCTGCTGTCAAAATTTGAAAAGGAATTTGACTGCAATCTGGTCTATGAGACCTTTGACTCCAACGAGTCCATGTACACGAAGATTTTAAGCGGCGAATCATACGATGTGCTGATTCCTTCCGACTATATGATTGAGAGGCTGATCAAGGAGGATTACCTGCAGAAAATTGACTGGGACAAAATTCCCAACAGCGGGAATCTCAATCAGGATGTGATGGGGCAGGAATTTGATCCGGACAATGAGTACAGCGTTCCTTATTTCTACGGAACAGTGGGAATATTGTATGATACCACGGTAGTGGATGAGGAGGATCTGGAAGAGGGCTGGGAGCTTCTGCGCAATACAAAGTACGCCGGCGACATCTATATGTATGATTCCGAGAGGGATTCCTTTATGATCGCCCTGAAAGCCCTGGGTTATTCCATGAATACGGACAATACGGACGAAATTGACGCAGCCTACCAGTGGCTCATTGAGCAGAGAGATCTGATGGATCCTATTTATGCCGGCGATGACGTGATCGACAATATGGTGTCCGGCAACAAATCCATCGCCATTGTCTATTCCGGAGACGCGGCTTATATTATGTCTGAAAATGAGGATCTGGGCTTTTATCAGCCCAAAGAGGGCACCAACCAGTGGTTTGACTGCATGGTCATTATGAAGGATTCTGAACAGACAGATCTGGCCCACGAATTTATCAATTTCATGCTGGATGTGGATAACGCCACCGCCAACACCGCGGAGGTGGGCTATACCTCGCCTGTGACGGAGGCCTATGAGACCATGCTTAAGGAGGATTACGCGGGAATTTCTTCCTATTCCCCTGATATGACCAATCCGCTGGACGAATGCTTCCGCTACCAGACCAGCGAGATCAAACAGTATTTCGCGGATCTGTGGACCAAGGTGAAGGCTTATTAAGCCCAAAATGAAAAATTGAAAAAAATGAAAAAAGGTACTTGACGAAAGACCAGGTTTCTGTTATAGTACCTTTTGTTCGCGGAAGTGGCGGAATTGGCAGACGCGCACGGTTCAGGTCCGTGTGGAGGTTACTCCTTGAGGGTTCAAGTCCCTTCTTCCGCATAGCAGATGAAAAGCTCAGAATTCTCAGAGAAGAGTTCCGGGCTTTTTTGCTGTCTAAAATAAAAGTTTCACATAGCACTTTAGCACTTTACCACAATAAAATATTGGCAATATTCGGCAATTTTAACAAATTGTGAATAAAATGTTGCCAAAACTTAAACTTTGGGTTGACAACAAAGAGGCAAAAATCTATAATACTGTGGTGTAAATCTAAAGAGAGGAGTGTTCTTTTTATGAAAAAGAGAATCTTAAGCTTGCTTTTGGCTTCTCTGATGGTAGTAAGCCTTGCGGCCTGCGGCAGCAGCTCCAGCACCACGAGCAGCAGCACTGAGACCACCACTGAGACAACCGAAGAGACAAGCACCGATGACACCGCTTCAGATGAAACTGAGCTGGTGGAGACACTTGCATCCATCGTTGCTGATATGGATTACTATGCGTCCAGCGAGTATGTATATGATCTTGTACTGGGCGAGTTCTATGAAGTATATACAGCGGCGAAGGAGAATGCGACAACTGTATCTGAGAGATATGCTCTGATGGCGGTTGCCGAGGCAAAGCTGCTGGAGAGCGGCGTAATGCTTCCCCTGTATTCTTCAGGCGGCAACTACGCGATTTCCAGACTGGTCACTCATACTTCCCCGTATGCTAATGCCGGCAATGACGCTGACAGATACTACAGCATGCTTGTCACAGAGGATTTCCTCAAGACAGAGGATGTGACCTACTTAAGAGACCTGTGGAATGAGTTAAGAGGCACCGGCACCTACAAGGAGGAGGCCGAGGCTTATCTGACCGAGCAGGGCTATGCCTTTAAGAATGAGCTGAATATTATCTACACCTCCGATCCTCAGACCTATGATGATCTGGCCAGCTCCAAGAGCGTGGACCATGAGGTGCTGGTGAATACTTATGACGGTCTGCTTGAGTATGACTGCGAGGGCGTTCAGCAGCCGGCTCTGGCTACCGGCTATGAAGTGTCTGACGATGGCCTGACCTGGACCTTCTACATCCGTGAGGGTGTGAAGTGGGTTGACTCTCAGGGACGTGAGATTGCCGAGGTAGTGGCGGATGACTGGGTAGCCGGTCTGCAGCACTGCATCGATACTCAGTCCGGTCTGGGAGATCTGCTGGACGGCATCGTTGAGGGCGTCGGCGAGTATATCAGCGGCGAGATCACTGATTTCAGTCAGGTTGGCGTCGAGGCTGTTGACGATTATACTCTGGTATATCACCTGATTGAGCCCTGCACTTATTTCAATACCATGGTTGGTTATTCTCTGTTTGCCCCCCTGTGCAGAACCTATTATGAGTCCATGGGCGGCAAGTTCGGCGCCGAGTATGACGCTTCCGCTTCCGATTACCTTTACGGCAAGGATAAGGACAGCATCGTTTACTGCGGACCTTACATCATCACCAACGCTACCGCTACCACCACCATCATCTTCACCAAGAATGAGTCCTACTGGAATATTGACAATGTGACTATGGACACCATTACCTGGAGATATGATGACGGTTCCGACGCTTCCAAGACCTACACGGATACCCTGAACGGGGACAACGACAGCGTAACCCTGAACGCTTCCAGACTGGAGCTGGCCAAGGCGGACGGAATTTATGACACCTACGCATACATTTCCAGCACCACCACCACCTCCTACATGGCGTTCTACAATGTAAACAGACAGGTTTATGCCAACACCAACGACGGCACTCTGGAATCCCCCAACAGCGAGGAGGAGAGAGCAAGAACCTATGAGGCCATGGCTCTGCAGAGCTTCCGTCTGGCACTGAGCTATGCCACCGACAGAGGCGCTTACTTCGCACAGACCAAGGGCGAGGATCTGAAGTATGCTTCTATCAGAAATACCTATACTCCCGGTGACTTCGTGTTCCTGGAGGAGGATGTGACCATTGACATCAGCGGCACTGCCACCACTTTCCCGGCCGGCACCTACTACGGCGAGATCGTTCAGGCTCAGCTGGATGCTGACGGCTCTGACATCGTAGCCTGGGACGGCACCAGTTCTGACCTGTTTGACGGCTGGTACAATCCGGACGCGGCTGTAGAGCAGCTGGAGATCGCCATCGAAGAGCTGGCGGCCATGGGCATTGTTGTAGACGAGGACAATCCGATTTATATTGATTATCCGTACTACAGCGGTTCCGAGACCTACTCCAACAGAGCGGAGGCCTATAAGCAGTCCATCGAGAATACGCTGGGCGGCAAGGTGATTGTCAATAAGATCGAGGCCACTGTTGACCAGTGGTACTATGCCGGCTACTATACCGAGAGCGGCGCAGAGTCCAACTATGAGATGTATGACCTGAGCGGCTGGGGCCCGGACTATGTGGATCCGTCCACCTATCTGGACACCATGCTTCCGGACGGCAGCGGTTATATGACCAAGAGCCTGGGATTATGGTAAAGCGTAATCACACGATAATTTGATATTAAAATGCTGCAAGAGAGTGGCGAACAGCTGCTCTCTTGTATTATTAAGCGAGAGAAAACTATGGCAAAATATTTGACAAAGCGAATTTTATACAGCATTTTCTGTGTCATTGCGGTGGTGGCCATTGTAATGATCATGATTTATTCCCTGCTGGACCGCAACAAGGTCTTCGCTAATGATTCTCAGTATTCCAAGCTGTCCAATAATCAGCGTACCATCTATTGCTATCAGCAGTGGGAGTCATACGGCTATTTGGACTATGTACCTTATACGGACTGGCTCAACGCCATGGCGGCCGCCGGTGAGATTGATGAGGAGACCCGTTCCGCGGCGGCTTCCATCGGAAGAACAGCGGAGAATGATTCCGAGACCGTGGCGGCATATGTGGCGGAGTTTACGGAATACTATGAGTCCCAGGGCTATACGGTTGTCAGGCTGGACGCGGTGGTAGCGGGCAAGAAGTTAGCCTCCGGCGGCTCCCAGACCCTGTTCGCCACCAAGGACATTCCCCTGGCGTCCCGGATTCTCAGTTACTTTACGGGACTGTTTGAGTTTGACAATATCCATAAGGTGACGGATGATGTGGGAGAGAGAGGGCTTACCTTTACTCTTTACGATCCTGTTTACGGCGGGGAAAAGTTTTCTCCCGCGATTATCGGAAACGGGACCAATCACAAATATCTGCTGTATTTTGATAATGTGTTCCCCTATATCCATCAGAATTTCATGAACCTCAATCTGGGAATTTCCTATTCGGTCAACAGCGGCATTGATGTGTGGCAGACCATGACCCAGAAGCAGGGCTCTTTTGCCATGCGGACGGTGATTTATGAGACCGGACTGACAGAGTCCAGCGCGGATAATCTGCACACGGCCACCTATGTCTCCAATTCCCGCACGGCCACGGTGGTAAATGAGGCCCGCTACGTGGACAATTATACCAATGTTTCCACATACAGCGCGGGATTATCCAAAGTGGGATACTCTTTCTGTATCGGAATTGTGGCCACCATCCTGGCCTATGTTCTGGGCCTGCCGCTGGGTGTACTGATGGCAAGATATAAGGACGGGCTGTTGGATAAGATTGGTACCGTATACATCATCTTTATCATTGCGGTGCCGTCTCTGGCGTATATTTTCCTGTTTAAGGCCATCGGCGGTTCTGTGTTCCACCTGCCTACCACCTTTAATATGGAGAGCACCAGCAAGCTGTATTACGTCCTGCCGATTATCTCTCTGGCGTTACCCTCTGTGGGCAGTCTGATGAAGTGGATGCGCCGGTATATGATCGACCAGATGAACGCGGATTATGTCAAGTTTGCCCGTTCCGGCGGTTTAAGTGAGACTGAGATTTTCAGCAAGCATATTATGAAGAACGCTGCCATCCCCATTATACATGGTATTCCGGGAAGTGTGCTGGGAGCGCTGACAGGCGCCATCATCACAGAGCGAGTGTATGTGGTTCCCGGTGCCGGCAACCTGCTCACCACGGCAATCAACGCTTACGACAATGGCGTGATCGTTGGCGTGACTCTGTTTTACGCCGTGCTGACAGTGACCTCTATCATTCTGGGCGATCTGCTGATGTCCATGGTTGACCCCAGAATTTCATTTACGACGAAAGCCAGGTAGAAGCGGATGAATAACAATGAATTGTCTGAAAAATATGATATGCCCATGGAAGAGCTGTTTTCCAGGGTAGACCATAATGAACTGGAATCTGAGAAGATCACAGCGCCCAGATATTCCTACTGGCGCTCTGTGTTCCGTGTATTCTTTAAGAAAAAAGTAAACATTTTCGCTCTTTGCTGTCTGGGCGTTATCATCCTGATGACTTATCTGTATCCGGTATTTTTTGAGTATGATAAGTACGGGAACGTGCTGGACGCGGCAACGAAGCATTTAAGACCTATGGCGGCCATGAAGCTTCTGGGCTACAATATTCACTGGATTTTGGGAACCGGTGCCTCCGGCAACTCCACATTTGACGCGATCTGGTACGGCGCAAAGATTTCCGTTTCTCTCGCTTTTGTCTGCGCGCTGATCAACCTGACCATTGGTGTGATAGTGGGAGCCGTCTGGGGCTTTTCCAAAAAAGTGGATGCGGTCATGATGAATGTGTACAACATCATCGCCAACATTCCCTATGTGCTGTTGATTTCCGTGCTGGTAATGCTGTTTACCGCCAGCTTCTGGACCATGGTATTTGCCCTGACGGTGACAGGCTGGATCAGTATCGCTTACTTTATCCGAACCCAGGTGATTATCATCAGGGACAGGGAGTATAATCTGGCCAGCAGATGTCTTGGTACCTCTACGCCAAAGATTGCTATGAAGAACATCCTGCCCTTTATGACCTCCGTGATCGTGACTCTGGCTGCTACGGAGATTCCGTCTTATATTTCCTATGAAGTGTTCCTGGCCTATATCGGCATGGGACTGACGGATATGTCTCTTGGACGTCTGATTTATGAGGCTGAGAGCGCCATGGTTACTCCGGGCTGGGAGTTTGAATTCTGGAGCCCTGTGGCCGTATCTGCGATTATCTCCATCGTGCTCTATGTGGTGGGACAGAACCTGGGTGACGCGTCCGATCCCAGAACGCATATGTGAGGGGGCATCCAATGGAAGAGAAGAAAGTATTATTATCGGTAAAAGACCTGCATGTGAAGTTTCATGTGCGCGGCCGTATTCTGACGGCCATCCGCGGCATCTCTCTGGATATCTATGAGGATGAGTCCATAGCCATCGTGGGAGAGTCCGGTTCCGGCAAATCCGTGTTCACCAAGACCTTTGCGGGTATGAACGACAGCAACGGTTTTATTGACGAGGGACAGATTATATTCAGTGATCCTGAGCTGGCTGACACGAAAGTGGCGCTGGATGACAACGCGAAAAAAATGATTGCTTCCGCTCAGGAAAAGCTGAACGAGGCTTCCAGACTGGAGCTGGGCGCTGCCATCTACCAGGAAATCCTTGCCCTGGAGTCTGAGAAAAGACAGAGGAGCAGCTTAAGCGACGAGGAACGTGCGAAGCTGGACAGCCGGATCAATGATATCACCTTTAAGAGGACCAATCTGTTCAATGAAAAGCAGACCTATGATCCTAAGAATGAAAAGGACAAAATTAAGGCTGCAAAAGAGCGTCTGAAGGCTTACGATAACGAGATTAAGCAGCTGGAAAAGGAAAAGCAGGATAAGATCAGGGCGCACAAACAGGCGGTGAAAGCGGATACCGCTTACGCGGCGGAATATGACAAAAAGATGTCTGCTCTGAAAGCCAGATATGAGAAAGAAATCAAGGGCGCGATTTCTCAGGAGACGAAAGAGCGCAACGAGATTCTGGCCAAAGAAATGTATCTTTCTGTAGGGCGCTACGGTGCTGTACAGAGAAGCAAAATGATGAGAAAGCTGGGCGACGCCCTGAAGGACGCCATGAAGCTGGGCGTTGATTTAAACGACATGGATCAGCGCAATAAGGTGTTTTCCAATGTGAACTTCCGGGTGGCTTATCTGGATGAGACCGCCACAGAGCTGCACGGTAACTGCATTCTGGATCTGGCGAAGGTCAAATATGCTCAGGACTGGGCAAAGGTCCGGGGCAGGAAAATCGCTACGGTATTCCAGGATCCCATGACCAGCTTAAACCCGATTATTACCATAGGTAAGCAGATCACATCCATTATTATGAAGCATCAGGATGTGTCTGAGGCGGAAGCCAGGAAGAGAGCGCTGGAGCTGATGACCAAGGTGGGAATTCCCAATGCGGACGCCCGCTTCGACGATTATCCGTTCCAGTATTCCGGCGGTATGAGACAGCGTATTGTTATCGCTATCGCCCTGTCCTGCCAGCCCAAGATTCTGATTTGTGACGAGCCTACCACGGCGCTGGATGTGACCATTCAGGCGCAGATCTTAAAGCTGATCAAGGATTTGCAGAAGGAGTTCCACTATACCATCGTGTTTATTACCCATGACCTGGGCGTGGTGGCCAACATCGCGGATCGCGTAGCTGTGCTGTACGCCGGGCAGATCGTGGAGCTGGGAACGGTGGAGGAAGTCTTCTATGATCCCCGTCATCCTTATACCTGGGCGCTTTTGTCCTCCCTGCCTCAGCTGGCGCAGCGCAACACGGAGCTTTACTCCATCACGGGTACGCCGCCGTCTCTGTACAATGCCATTCAGGGCGACGCCTTTGCACCGAGAAATCCGTACTGCCTGAAAATCGACACCCTGGAGGAGCCTCCCATGTTTCAGGTGACAGATACCCATTATGCCAAGACCTGGCTGTTGGATGAGCATGCGCCAAAGATCGAGAAACCCGAGGGCATTCAGGATATTCACACGAAACTGATGAAAGCATTTAATATTTAGGGGGATGCGGA
>JAJQGR010000349.1 GCA_021200345.1 Lachnospiraceae bacterium
GACGATTTCAGTTCCACACTCTGAAAGCTCTCCCCGTTATATTCCGCGCTGATCTTCTGATTTTCCAGAACCGTATCGCTGTCAGTAAACAACGCCGTATCGTCCTCTATCGTGTAAAAAGGCTCCAGATCAATATCCACTTTATTTTGATCCGAATCAATATGAATACTGTCTATCAGATCGCTGATCACCGGGATTTCCACATCTGATCCGGTAAGAACCTCCCGCCCAATGGAAACGCCCACGATACAGATGGCCGCCGCCAGCAAAAATTTCAGTAGCTTTCCCATATCCTCTCTCTATACTTTCCCATGCTTTTCTTATTTATAAAAGATATTGAAAATTCAAACAATTCACTGTCCTTACTATAATGCGGGTTTTCCCTCAGGTCAATTATTTTTCCCTTAAAATTCTCTTATGACATTTTTGTCATGTGGATAACCCGGGATTTTATTCACATTTTTTGTGTCAGACATAAAAGACGACAGTGATTTTATCCACACTATCCACAAAGTTATCCACATCATTTTCTGAAAACTTTTGCGTCGTTTTCTCATGACGCCTGTGTCAGAGTTTTCTTTCCGGTTGATGAATTCCACCAAACAGGGTATAATAACATGGATAACAAATACCGCCGGAGAGCTTCCGGCGGTCAGTCACATCTACATATTATGAAAGAACGAGGTATTAAAACATGAAAAGAATTTCCACATCCAACGCACCGGCCGCTATCGGTCCCTATTCTCAGGCCTACATTTCCGGCGGACTGCTGTTCACCTCCGGTCAGATTGCCCTTGACCCTGCTTCCGGCGCTGTGGTGGGAACCACCATTGAGGAGCAGACCGAACAGGTAATGAAGAATATGGGCGCCCTCCTCGCCGCTGCCGGCAGCTCCTACAGTCAGACCGTCAAAACCACCTGTTTTCTGGCGGATATGGGCGATTTCACCGCTTTTAATGAAGTCTACGGCAAATATTTCACCGAAAAGCCGGCCCGCTCTTGCGTGGCGGTGAAGACGCTGCCAAAGAACGTACTCTGTGAGGTTGAGCTGATCGCGGAGGTATAAGGCTCAGGTTGTCCGGGAGGCGAAAGGCGGTAAAAGAATTTTGTCGTAAGCCAGTCTTGGCTCTCCGCGAAGAGAGACTTCCCCGCACAGCTCAAAGCCGTTTTTCTCCAGCACATGCTGCATGCGCCTGTTTTCGTGATGCGTATCCATGCGCACATTTTCAAACCCACGCGCAAGAATCAATTCTTCCGCCAGTTCAAACATGGCCTTTGACAGACCCATTCCGCGGTATTGCCTGTCAAAGGCCACTCTGTGAATCACAGCGTAGGGCTCTTTCGTCCTCCAGGCACCCCGGATCAGGTCATAAGCAGGCTCCCCATCAAAACCAATGTACAGGTATGCCGCGATCTTTCCGTCGGCCTTCAGCACAAAGCCTTTCCCGAACGCAATATCCTCCCTGACAGAAGCAATATTCGGGTAGTTATCTTTCCACTGGACAAAGCCCTGCTCTCTCTGAAAATCCCGGCCGCCGCTCAGAATATCCATACAGATCCCGGCATCCTCAAATCCGGCTTTCTCAAGTGTCATTTTCATCTTTCTCCTCCTGTGAAACCTGATCCCAGAATTTTTCCAGATTCTCCTGCACGGTATTCAGATTTACCGCCTGATAATTCTCCCATTCCCGGGGGAAAAGCTTCCGATACTGCCCCTGTAAAAAGCGCTCATCCAGCAGCATCACCACTCCCACATCCTCTCTGGTGCGAATCACCCGTCCGGCAGCCTGCATCACCTTGTTCATCCCCGGGAACCGGTAAGCATAGTCAAAACCGTTTTCTCCCTTTTCATCAAAATAGCGGCGCAAAAGCTCCCTTTCCTGACCCACCTGAGGCAGGCCGGTACCGATAATGACAGTGCCTATCAGACTGTCCCCTGTAAGGTCGATTCCTTCAGAGAAGATACCGCCCAGGACACAGAAGCCAAGGAGAGTCTCTTTTCCGCTTCCGTGAAACCTGTCCAAAAATTCTCTCCGCTCCTCCTCCGTCATGCGCTCGCTCTGCAGAATGCAGGAAATCCCCTCATTTTCTCCAAAAAGCTCCTCATACACATGAAATATTTCCTGCATATAGGCATAGGATGGGCAGAAGACCATATAATTTCCCGGCCGTGCCAGCACTGTCCGATGAATATAACCGACAATCTTTTCATACTCTTCGCGGTTGCGCCGGGTATATTTGCTGGTCACGTCCCTGGCCACCAGCAGAGCCCGCTTTTCCCTGGCAAAGCAGCTCTCCGCATAGACCTCGTAGTCCTCTTTCGTTCCGCCCAGAAGCTCCTTGTAATATTGAATCGGCAGAAAGGTGGCGGAAAACAAAATGCTGCTGCGGCAGCGGTCCATGCATTCCCTCAGGTTTGTCGAAGGGTCCACGTTAAAGAGCTTTAAGCCAAACTCCCCGTTCTCCCGGTTTTCCCCGTAGACCACATATTTTTCATTCAATAACCGGTAAATCAGCTCAAAATGACTCAATTCAAAGTAAAAGTCCAGCAGCTCCTGCGGCATGGGATGCCGGTCTCTCTCCGCCAGCCATTGATCCAGCTCTTCTATCACCTTTTCTACCGCCTGATACACCTCCTCCGGCTCCTCAAGCACGGTCAGACCGGCGGCACCGCATTGTTTTTTCAGCGAAAGCAACGCCTTATTCAGCCGGTTCAGGTACTTTTCCAGAGGAGAGTCGATGTCTTTCACCGGGCGTTCCGAAGAAGACGCGGCCTTCTTTTCCGTTCCGGTCTCCGGCAAATACCTCGCAGAAGTCAGACTGCCTCCTCTCACCATTTTTCTGGCCGCCAGCACCTGCTCCTTCACCAGCACCGCGCTGTACATCTCCCTGCCCCGTTCCAGCAGATTGTGGGCCTCATCCACCAGCAGAATATACTTCCCCCTGTTTGCCCCTGCCCCAAAAAATCTCTGCAAATAAACATGGGGATCAAACACGTAATTATAATCCCCGATGACCTCATCGGCAAAATCCGTCAGGTCCAGGCTCAGCTCATGGGGACAGACCTGATATCGTCCGGCATACTCTTGAATCTTCTCTCTGTGAAAATACTCCTCATGAGTGATTATGTCATACAGACAGGCGTTGATCCGGTCAAAGTGTCCCTTTGCGTACGGACAGGCCACAGGATTACAGTCACAAACCTCATTGAGACAAATCTTCTCCCTGGCCGTCAGCATCACATCCTTGAACCGCAGTCCGTTCTGGCGCAGCAACTCCAGCGTATCCCCGGCCACTGTGGCTGTAACGGTCTTGCCGGTAACGTATAAAATCGTATTTGCCAGTCCCTGTCCTACCGCTTTGATGGAAGGATAAAGAACCGCCAGGGTCTTACCGGTACCGGTTGGAGCCTCCAGAAAAAGCTTCCTTTCATGAAAGATCGTCCGGTACACGCTATAGGCCAGTTCTTTCTGTCCTTCTCTGTAATCATAGGGAAAAGGAACAGCCCGAATAGAAGGAAGCTTGAGCTCCTCCCAGTCATACATATAATCCGTCCATCTCTGATATTCTTTCACCGTATCCATAAACCAGGCTGTAATCTCCCCACGGCTGAAGGTCTGATGAAAATATCTGGCCTCCCTGGAGCCACGCTGTATATATGTCATGCGTACGCCCACGCGCTCCAGATCATCCCGCTCAGTGACCATGTAGGCATAGCACATAGCCTGCGCCAGATGTACTTTCTCCGGTTCCCGGATATGAGCCACATTCCGGTATGTGCTCTTGATCTCGTCCACATAGGTCAGCGGCTCCGGCTCCTCCATGATGCCATACTCCGGGGAAAGCAGGGGGAACTGTTCAAAGTCACTCTGCCACTCCTTTGGCACATAATCCGTGATGATCCCGTCCGCCCGGCCCTCCAGATATATGTCATACCTCCCGGTATGATACTGATATTTGAAGTTAACCTCCGACTGATATGCAGTTTTTTCTTTTGCCTGCAGCATACGGTGAAGACGACCGCCCTCCTGCATGGCCTGCTCGGCGCTGCCCCGGCCCCGGTTGTCAAGATCGCCCGAACGGAACACAAATTCCACCATATTACGCACGGATGTATGAATTTCTCTCATAAAACTTTCCGCATCACTCTCTACTATTCCGGTGCCGACCAGGGACGGTGCAGTCCATCGTCCTCCCAGCCCATTCGCCGCATCATATCCGTCTGCGTATCTGCCCGGTAACAGATAATATTTTCATTGGGACAGCCGTTCCTGAAAATTTCATCGCAGTAATCTGCAAGCACCAGCCAGTCTTTTCCCTGAAATTCATGCTTTCCATCGCGAAAATGCATAGCGTTATTCTGAGGGACTCCCAGGAAACGGAATACCTCCTGGGCTGCTCTCCACACCACCTGTGTGCCATAGGTATTTGCCCAGGTATCTCCCAAAGCATCCATGGAAATCACTGCCCGGGGCGCGATCAGAGCTCTGGCAAAATGCATGTCAAAGGGCAAACGATCCTCATCCTTTGTCTTTCCCACTGTTGCCCTCTCCATCTCCGCGTCCAGCTTTCTTTTTTCCTCCGGTGTCGGGAATGTTGAGCGGGTATACGTCCATCTTCTTTCCCCAAACTCACCGAAATGATCCGACCACCAATATCCCCACTCATCATTGATACTTCCGGCGGTTTCACAGACACCGGTTCCCTCACCGAGCCGCCCTCCCAGGAAACGGAAACAGCCCGCTCCTCCACAGCCGGATCCGTTTGGTGCACAAAGAGCAAACCTGTCATCGTAGATCGCTGCGCAAAGAGCTGTCTTTCCTCCCCGGGAATGACCTGTGGCAATCAGCCTGTCCGGGTCAGCCCATTCCGTAGTCAGAAGGTAATCTACCAGACGGCTCTGCCCCCAGGCCCACATGGCAACGGCACCCCAGTCACACTCCGGAAAGGCCAGCGCCGCCTGTCCTCTGACAGCATTCCCGTTATCCGGTGCCAGCTGCGCCTTGTCAAACTCCATAATGGCGTAACCTCTGTTTACCACCAGTTCCTCCTCTTCAGGACAGCCATGTCGGCCTGTAAACTGATTCCAGGTAAACACAGGAACTCTCCCTTCCCCGACAGGGCGGATCAATTCCGCGTCAAAAGTGATTTCTCCTTTTCTTCCCGCGGTAATACGCACATTCTCCGCCACAGCCTTTCCATGATATACCGGGCGGGAAAAAATCACCTCTCCTTTCGTCTCGCCGGATTCCTCCGGCATGTGACCATACAGATAATGGGCAAGCATTTCCTTTAAATAGGTTCGCTGCTCCTCCCACTCTTTTACACTGCACACCCGGCTGCCATCCTGTCTGAGGAAAGGATCCGGCAGTTCCGGAATACGGGGCAACTTTTCTTTCGGCAAAAACTGATACTTCATTATTTCTGATTCCTCCGGGAAAAAAGCAAAAAATAAGCCGCTTTCACCCTGGCTTACGGGCCAGACAGTGAAAGCGGCTTATCATAGAACTATTTTACATTGAAAGCTGCCTTGCCCGGATATACGGCTGCCGCACCCAGCTGCTCCTCAATACGGAGTAACTGATTGTACTTGGCAACACGCTCGCTCCTGCTGGGAGCACCGGTCTTGATCTGGCAGGTGTTCAGAGCAACCGCCAGGTCTGCAATGGTGGTATCCTCGGTCTCGCCGGAACGATGAGAGGTTACCGCGGTGTAGCCGGCCTTGTGAGCCATCTTGATGGCTTCCAGAGTCTCGGAAACGGAACCGATCTGGTTAAGCTTGATCAGAATAGCATTGCCGCAGCCTAAGCTGATGCCCTTGCTCAATCTCTCGGTGTTGGTCACGAACAGGTCGTCGCCTACCAGCTGAACTCTGTCGCCCAGCTCAGCAGTCAGCTTCTGCCAGCCTTCCCAGTCCTCTTCATCCAGAGCATCCTCGATGGAGATGATCGGGTACTTGTCCACCAGGCTCTTCCAGTGAGCGATCAGCTCATCGGAGGTATAATGGGTGCCAGCCTTTGGCAGGATATACTCGCCCTTCTTTTCACCCTTCCACTCGCTGGAAGCAGCGTCCATGGCAATCATAAAGTCCTTGCCAGGCTCATAGCCGGCTTTCTTTACTGCCTCAAGGATGGTCTCGATGGTCTCCTCATCGCTGGACAGGTTGGGAGCGAAGCCGCCCTCGTCGCCAACGGAGGTAGCCAGACCTCTGGACTTCAGAATAGAAGCCAGAGCGTGGAAGACCTCTGCGCACCAGCGAAGCGCTTCCTTAAAAGTGGGAGCACCCACAGGCATAATCATGAATTCCTGAGTGTCTACGGTGTTGGTAGCATGTGCGCCGCCGTTTAAGATATTCATCATCGGAACCGGAAGACGGTTCGCGTTAGCGCCGCCCAGGAAACGATACAGCGGAATGTCTAAAGACAGAGCTGCCGCTCTGGCTGCCGCGATGGATACTGCCAGGATAGCGTTGGCGCCCAGATTGGACTTGTCCTTGGTGCCATCCGCATCGATCATGGCCTTGTCCACTGCATAGGTGTCGGAAGCGTCCAGGCCAAGAACCGCGTCTCTGATGGTGGTGTTGATATTCTCAACCGCCTTGGTCACGCCCTTGCCCAGGTATCTGCTCTTGTCGCCGTCGCGAAGCTCCAGTGCCTCGAACTCGCCGGTGGAAGCGCCGCTGGGTGCTGTTCCTCTGCCTACGGTGCCGTCCGCTAAGGTCACCTCAGCCTCTACTGTCGGATTTCCTCTGGAATCCAAAATCTCTCTGCCGATTACGTCTACAATTTCCATGTAGTCCACAATAATATTCCTTCCTTTCTTTTTACGTGAAATCCTGAACGGATTTCCGCATGTCTTTTGCGGAGAAACCCTGTTCCCCCACAATCTTTTTTCATGTTAGCATAGACCCGGAAGGATGTCAAGAAACAGGGTCGGGATTTTGTGCAAATTTGTTACTCTTCCCCACCGTCTTTTTTCTTCAGATAAATCATCAGTGAATACACGGTCGGGATCACCGCAGCCAAAATGGCACCGATCAGCGGCACCACCAGCTTTCCCGTAAAAGCGGAAATGATACTCAGAAACCCCACCAGCACAAAGAGCCAGCCCAATCCCCAGGGCATTCTCATACACGGCCACTGCGCAGACCCAGTTCACCAGAGGAACGATCCAGAATACCAGCTGAAGCATTTTGGGGCTGATGTTCTTTCTTCCGGGATCCAGAAGCGTGGAAAAGACGCACAAAATGTGAAGGAACAGCAGAATAGATGGCAGCCCGAACACCGCAAAATAATTCTCTTTGCAGCTATTCCGGATGCAAAGAAAAAGTGACATTTTCTGACCCGCTCAGACACCGGAAGCCTCGTTCCCATTCTTCTGTATCTCAGGGAAATCTACAGCTCCCGTTCCATTTTCTTCTGTTCCGGATCTCCTCTGCAGATCTGACAGCCAGACCATGATCTCCTCCAGGACAGAGGTGTTCAGCTCATAGTAAATATAATTTCTGATCCGGCTCTCCTGCACCAGACCGGCCTTTTTCAGAATACTCAGATGATATGAAATGGTAGCTCCGTGAACCTGAGACATACTCCGCGAACCCTTTTGTTTTCACAAAAGCATTCAGCTCCTCTATAAAAACGATGCTTCCCCTTCATCCCGGAATGCCCTCCAGATCAAAAACCGTATCCAACAGTTCCGCCATGTTGTGAACCCTTCGATGATTATTTATAAACTCAGCCTCAAATTCACCCGTTCCAAAATTCATATTGTGCTGCAGGCATATCGTCAGATCCTGCCTCCTGGAAATCTCCAGAATCCATTTTTCGCAGTTATCCCCGCAGTTCGTCGCGTTAAAAATGTGCTCCCTGTCCTTATACATCAGGATCAGAGTCTTCGTTCCCCCTGACAAATTGCGCGGGCCAATCGGTCCAAGCACAGGGCTTTCGATCAAGTGTGGGCCAACTACCTCAGATCTGTCCACATCTTTAATCATGCTTTTTACCAGATCATCTTCCAGCCACTTATCCTGATAAGTACTGTTAAAATACACGTCGCTTCGGTTGATAACGCCTTCTTTTTCCCCATAATAAATATAAAGCATTTCCCGCATCCTCTTTATTTTGAATTTGTCAGCTTCCTCTCAACCCACGCATACACCGGTTTTCTGATCGGAGGAGAAAGATTCTCCGGAATATCCTCCGGCGCAAAAAACTGAAGCCTCTCCACTTCTTCCTCCTGGCATTTCATCGTCCCAGAGTAGCTTTTGCATAAAAATACCACGTCCACATTAGATACTTCATCTCCATTCGGATAAACATAATGCAGATCCTTCCCCGAGAATACGCCAAACAGCTCCAGCGAATCCGCAGCAAGTCCTGTCTCTTCAAACAGTTCTCTTCTGGCCGCATCCTCCACGATCTCATCCAGTTCCACTGATCCGCCCGGATATCCCCAGCAGTGATTATCCGTTCTCAGTTCCAGTAAAATCCGTCCCTGTTCATCCTCCAAAATGACACTGGCGCCAACCTGCAGAATGGTGCGATGGCCTACGATTTGGCGCAAGTCCATGATATAGTTCGACATGAAA
>JAJQGR010000073.1 GCA_021200345.1 Lachnospiraceae bacterium
CCGCAAAAACAGCGCCTTTTAAGGCGCTGGCACTTACAGTAGGCGCCAGGAAAAGTCCCTGATAAAAATTGGGGAGCACGCCCAGACTGGCCCCCACCTCTTTGCCAAGGCCGGGGCTTGTCAGCCGATAAGCGGCATTCTCTACACATTCTTTTGTACCCGCAATGTAACCTCCTATGGGCGCCAGACCGCCGCCGGGATTCTTGATCAGCGATCCCACCGCCATATCCGCTCCCACGTCCGTGGGTTCCACAGTCTCCACAAATTCACCGTAACAATTATCTACCATGCAGATCACATCCGGCTTGATACTCTTAATAAAGGAAATCAGTTCTCCGATCCGCTCTACCGACAGCGTCGGCCGGGTGGCATAACCCTTGGAGCGCTGAATGGTTACCAGCCTTGTTCTGTTATTGATTGCATTTCGGATACCATCATAATCAAAGTCTCCGTCAGGCTTCAAATCTGCCTGGGCGTAAGTGATGCCATATTCCGCGAGAGAGCCTTTGGAGGGGCGGATACCAATCACTTCCTCCAGAGTGTCATAGGGTTTCCCTACAGGGCTTAACAGTTCATCTCCGGGACGCAGATTGCTCATCAGGGCCAGAGCCAGGGCATGGGTACCGCAGGTGATCTGAGGACGCACTAAAGCATCCTGCGTATGGAAGATTTTAGCATAAACCGCTTCCAGAGTCTCTCTTCCGATGTCATTATAACCATAACCGGTGGTGCCGTTCAGGCAGGCCTCCCGGACCTGGCATTGCTGCATGGCCTGGAGAACCTTTAGCTGGTTATATTCAGCGGTGCGGTCGATGGAGGCGAAACGCTCCGTCAAAGATTCCAGGGTTTTCTCTCCGAATTGGAGAACCTGGGGGGAGATGCCCAGGGAGGCGTATTGCTCTTCCAGTTGTTTGTCAGGCATAGTTGTAGTCCTTTCGCTGTTTTATTGCAATCGATAGTCAATGCTTATGCAATTTGCCCAAAATGGCATCTAATTGCAATGATTCCTCCGGGAAATCCCGTTTGTCAATCCAGATCACATCCCGCTCCCGCTTAAACCAGGTCAGCTGACGTTTGGCAAAGTGGCGGGTGTCCCTTTTGATGCGGTAAACAGCCTCGTCCAAAGTGATTTCACCGGTCAGGTAGTCAATGGTTTCTTTGTAGCCAAGGCCCTGCATGGAGGTCATGGTGCGGTCACAGCCCATATTCAGAAGAGAACGGACTTCTTCTACCAGGCCCGCATTGATCATCTGGTCAACCCGGCAGTCAATGCGGCTGTAGAGTGTTTCCCTCTCATCAGTCAGCACGAAATAGGAAAAATCATAGGGGCTTTCCTTTGCCCGCTGTTCCGTGTTATGTTCAGAGATGGGACGATGAGTCTGGGCGTAAAATTCCAGGGCGCGGATGATTCTTTTTGTGTTGTGCGGGTGGATCTCTTCTGCAGCCTTTGGATCGATGCCGCGCAGCATTTCATAAAGCTTTTGAGGGCCGTCCTGGGTTTGGGAGATTGCCTCCAGTTCTTTTCTGTAGGTGTCGTCCCCGTCATTTTCCGTGAAATCAATATCGTACAGAACGGCCTGAATATAAAAGCCGGTGCCGCCCACCAGAATGGGAATTTTCCCCGCCGCGTAGATCCGGCTCATGGCCTGGTGGGCCATTTCCTGAAAAATTACCACATTAAACGGCTCCCAGGGCTTTAAACAATTCACAAGATAATGGTCCACGCCATCCATTTCCTCAGGTTTGATTTTGGCGGAACCTATGTCCATATATTCATAAACCTGCATGGAATCTGCGGAAATCACCGCACCATTCACCGCTTTGGCCAGGCGAATGGAAAGGCTGGTTTTTCCTACCGCGGTGGGACCTGTCAGGATGATCAGTTTTTTCTTTTCCATGATATTACACAATCCGTTTAAACTTCTTTTCTATCTCCTGTTTTGTCATGGAGATGATCACCGGACGGCCATGAGGACAGAAATAGGGGTTCTCCAGGCTCATAAGTTCATCTATCAACGCCTCCAGCTCCGGCCGGGACATGGACATATTGCCCTTGACGGCGGATTTACAGGCCATACTGGCCAGCTTGTTCCTGACGACTTCAAAATTGCCCTGCACCGGACCCTGAGCAAGCTCATCCAGTACCTCTTCAAAAAGCTGCTGATAACTGCAGCCATACAAATCCACCGGAACTCCCCTGATAACGTAGGCGTGTTCCCCAAAATCCCCGATTTCAAATCCAAGGGCCTCAAAGGCATCCCGATGCCGGTTCAGTACCTGCTCCTCTTTTGCGCTGACATGCACTACCTGAGGAGGCATCAGCATTTGTGTAGGAACATTTTTTTCCGCCATGGCTTTCACCAGGCGTTCATATTTTACTTTTTCATGGGCAGCGTGCTGGTCAATCATATACATCCGGTCACTGTAAGCGATGATCCAGTAGGTCTTAAAGACCTGCCCGATGATCTCGTAGCTTTCCCGGCTTTTTTCCGTCAGAAATTCCGGTGTAAACAGTGTCTCCTGCTCTGCAGAATCAATTCCAAGCTCAGGAAGGATGGGGGCCGGGGCTATTGACGAATCCGGATCTGTCTCCTCCTGTGCCGGGGGTGTTTGCTCCCTGCCGAAAAAGTCCGCTATGGACGACTCCGCTACCGCGTTTGTATCCCTGCTCTCTTCCATCGGCTGCTCAAAGTCAAAATCAAATTCCAGGGTATTCTTTTTTGCGTCTGTATGGAATTCCGGATCGTTCTTTTCAGCGTCTGTATGGAATTTAGGGGCATTCTCTATTTCATGATTCCCGGCTGTTCCCATGCCGGCATTGGCCGTATCGGGAGCCGTGGCAGGACGCATAAAAGGCTCCGGTGAATGGGCAGGCACCCGGTCGGCGGGTGTGCTTTTGGGCACCGGATCCTCCTTTCCAAAAGAGTGATCCACAATAAATTCTTTGCTGCGCAGCCGCCCGATAATGGCTTTGACAATGGTCTGATAAACCGTCTGCTCCTGGGCAAAGCGTACCTCCATCTTGCTGGGATGGACGTTCACATCCACAATCTGGGCCGGCATATACAAATGGAGCACCACAAAGGGAAATTTGTGCTGCATGACATACTGCTTGTAACCGTCCTCAATGGCTTTGGACAGCACCTTGCTTTTCAGATAACGGGAATTAAGAAAATAATACTCAAAACTCCTGTTGGAACGATTGATCTCAGGCTTTCCCAGAAACCCTCTGATCTGAATATCCCCTTCTGTCACATCAATAGGCAGCAGATGCTCCGTGATTTCTCTGCCATAGATCCGGTAAATGACTTCTTTCAGTTCTCCGTTCCCGGAGGTATAAAATTTTACCTGCCCGTTTTGCACATATTTAAAAGAGATATCCGGCCTGCTCATGGCCAGCTGCTCCATGACCTCCGCTACGTATCCGGCCTCCGTAGGCGGCTGCTTCAAAAATTTGCGGCGCACCGGTACATTAAAGAAAAGATTGCGTACCAGAATGGTTGTGCCCTTTGGGGCTCCCACCTGCTCAAAAGCTTTTTCCACCGCACCCTCAATCTCATAGCGGGTGCCGGTCAGGGAATCAGCGGTGCAGGTGATCAGCTCCACCTGGGATACCGCGGCAATGCTGGAGAGAGCTTCGCCCCGAAACCCCATGCTGGACAGGCGATTCAGATCCTGCACATTGCGGATCTTACTGGTAGCGTGCCTGAAAAAGGCAGTTTTTACCTGATTGGCCGGGATTTCCTCCCCGTCATCGGTAACCCGGATGAAGTCAATACCGCCGTTTTTGATTTCTACAGTGATGGCGTGAGCGCCGGCGTCCATGGAATTCTCCACCAGCTCCTTGACCACATTTAACGGACGTTCGACCACCTCACCGGCGGCAATTTTATCAATTGTGTCTTCTGAAAGTACAAGTATTTCCGGCATGTGATTCTCCATATTTTCATTGTGCAGCAGGCTTTCCTTTTGCTGCATGCCGCATAATTACCATCTGTTCTTCAGCTGATTCTGCAGCCGGTACAGCGTATTCAGCGCATCCAGCGGTTTCATATTATTGATATCCAGCTCCTTCAGCTCTTTGAGCACATCCTCATCCTTCACCGTATCAAACAGTGACATCTGTGCCAGATCCACCTCATCATAATGCTTCACCGGTTTTGTTTTCGTGCCGGAGGCCTTCTGCTTTTTGAGAATCCCCTGCACCTTAGAAGAAATATCATTTTCCGTAAGCTGAGTAGCGATCTCCATTGCCCGGTCCGTGACCATCTGGGGCACACCGGCCAGTCTGGCTACCTGAATTCCGTAGCTTTTGTCGGCTCCGCCCGGAATGATTTTGCGTAAGAACACAATATCCTCCCCGCTCTCCTTGACGGCAATGCAGTAATTGTTTACATTGTCCATCTTATCTTCCAGCTCGGTCAGCTCGTGGTAATGAGTGGCAAAAAGAGTTTTAGCTCCCAAAAGGCGCTTATTACTGATGTGCTCGATCACTGCCCAGGCAATGGCCAGTCCGTCATAAGTGGACGTGCCCCGCCCGATCTCATCCAGAATCAGCAGACTTTTACTGGTGGCATTTCGCAAAATATTGGCCACCTCGTTCATCTCCACCATGAAAGTGGACTGACCGCTGGCCAGGTCGTCGCTGGCGCCCACACGGGTAAAAATCCGGTCCACCAGGCCGATATCCGCGCTTTTTGCCGGCACAAAGGAACCGATCTGAGCCATCAGCACAATCAAAGCGCTCTGCCGCATGTAGGTTGATTTACCGGCCATATTAGGACCGGTAATGATGCTGATACAGTGATGATCATTGTCCAGATAGGTGTCATTGGGGATGAACATATCATGCTCAATCATTTTTTCCACCACAGGATGACGGCCATCCTTGATGTCAATGACGCCCTTTTCATTTAATTTAGGCCGAACATAATGATTCTGCTCTGCCACCACGGAAAGAGAGGCGTATACATCCAGCTTTGCGACAGCCCTGGCTGTGGTCTGGATCCGGTCAGTTTCCGCAAAAATCCGGTCCCGGATGCTGCAGAAGATATCATATTCCAGCCCTACCAGTTTGTCCTCCGCATTGAGGATTTTATCCTCCATCTCTTTCAGCTTTGGCGTAGTATAGCGTTCTGCGTTGGTCAGGGTTTGTTTGCGGATATAATCCGCCGGGACCATATTTTTAAAGGAGTTGGTCACCTCAAAATAATATCCGAAAACCTTATTGTATTTGATCCGGAGATTTTTGATGCCGGTGCGTTCCCGGTCCTCAGCCTCCAGCTGGGCCAGCCAGTCAGTTCCCTCCGTTTTTGCCCGGCGCAGCTCGTCCACATCGCTGTCGTAGCCGTCTTTAATCATGCCGCCCTCCCGGATGGAAAAAGGCGGTTCGTCAACGATGGCCGAGGCGATCAGTCCGCAGATGTCCTGCAGGGAATCAATATCCTGATTGATCTGCCGCAACTGCGCGCTGCGGCAATCCGCCAGCACAGTCTTGATGTGGGGCAGCATCTCCAGGGAGCTTTTCAGCGCGATAAAGTCTCTGGGATTGGCGGTGCCGAAGCTGACCCGGCCAAGGAGCCTTTCCAGGTCATAGACAGGGTTTAAATATTCTCTTACCTCATCCCGGCTGACACTGTTCTTACAAAACTCGTCCACCGCGTCCAGCCGGGCCTCAATCTCCGCTTTTTCAATCAGGGGCTGTTCGATATATGAACGCAAAAGCCTGCCTCCCATGGCAGTTTTGGTTTTATCCAGTACCCAGAGAAGGGAACCCTTCTTCTGCTTCTCCCGCAGAGTCTCCGTCAGCTCCAGATTGCGGCGGGAGGAGGAATCCAACAGCATAAACTTACTGGTCAGATAGGGAACAATATGCCGGATGTGCTCCAGAGAGTTTTTCTGCGTTTCATTCAGATACTGCATCAGGGCTCCGGCGGCGATGGTGCCGCAGGGAAAATCATCCAGTCCCAGACCAATCAGCGTATTTAAATGGAAATGCCTGGTCAGAGCCTTTTTACAGTTATTGTCGTCGAACATGTGGGAATCCAGAGGATAGACCGCCATTCCTAAACGATCCTTTAAATCCTCAATATCCATACCGCTGACCATAAAGGGCTCGTTGCACACCAATTCCGAGGGAGCGTAGCGCATCATCTCGTCCCTTAATTTCTGTAAATCCTCCACCTCAGTCACATAATATTCACCGGTAGACACATCGCAGGCAGAAATGCCGATCCGGCCGGAGATATAGGCCACGCACATCAGAAAATTATTCTGATTGTCTTTCAATGCCTGGGCGTTGGTGACAGTTCCCGGCGTTACAATACGCACCACATCCCTTTTCACAAGGCCTTTGGCTAACTTCGGATCCTCCAGCTGTTCACAGATGGCTACTTTGTAGCCCTTGCTCACCAGCTTATTCAGGTATCCCTCCACCGCATGATATGGAATACCGCACATGGGCGCCCGCTCTTCCAGCCCGCAGGCCTTTCCCGTCAGGGTCAGATCCAGCTCTTTAGATACAGTTATCGCGTCATCAAAGAACATTTCATAGAAATCACCCAGACGGTAAAACAGGATACAGTCCTTATATTCTTCTTTTGTCAGCAAATACTGCTGCATCATCGGCGTCATTTCAGCCATTCTCTTTTGCCACCTGTTCTCCCATGTAATAAAATCCCAGGCACTCCACCAGACGGACCATGACCAGCTTTCCGATCAGGTCCTCCGTACCCGGAAAATGAACCAGAGTATTGTTGGACATTCTGCCGGTCATCAGGCGCGGATCCTGTCCGTTTTTCTCTTCCACCAGCACCTCCACAGTCTGCCCCGCATACTGCCGGATCCGTGCTCTGGAAACCTCCTGTACCTTTTGCAGTACCAGATCAAAGTGCTTTTTTACCACCTCATCCGGTACCTGATTTTCCATGGACGCGGCGGGCGTTCCCGTGCGTTTGGAATAAATAAAGGTAAAGGCGTTGTCGTACTGCACCCTTTCAATCACATCAATAGTGTCCAGCACATCCTCAAAGGTTTCCCCCGGAAACCCCACAATAATATCTGTGGAAATGGCCATGTCCGGGATCTTTTCCCGGATTTTGGCCGTCAGCTCCAGATAGGATTCCCTGGTGTAAACCCGGTTCATGGCTTTCAGAATTCTGGTAGAGCCGGACTGTAAGGGCAGGTGAAGATGACGGCAGATTTTCGTGGATTTTGCCATCACATCGATCAGCTCATCGGACAGGTCCTTGGGATGGGATGTCATAAAGCGGATGCGCTTCAGTCCTTCAATCTGCTCCACGCGCTCCAGTAACTGCGCAAACGTGATGGGCTGCTCCAGATTTTTGCCGTAGCTGTTCACATTCTGTCCAAGCAGCATGATTTCCACCACGCCGTCCGCCACCAGAGCCTCAATCTCCGCGATGATATCCTCAGGCTTGCGGCTTCGCTCCCGCCCCCTGACATAGGGCACAATACAATAAGTACAGAAATTATTGCAGCCAAACATGATATTGATCCCGGACTTAAAAGGATATTTGCGTTCCACCGGCAGATCCTCCACAATCTGGTCTGTATCCTTCCAGATGTCAATGATCATGCCCCCCTGATTTTCAAACATGGAATTTAAAAGCTCCGGGAATTTAAAAATATTATGGGTGCCGAAAATCAGATCCACAAAGCGGTAGCTGTTTTGAAGCTTTTTAATGACGGTGGGCTCCTGCATCATGCAGCCGCAGAGGGCAATCTTCATCTGCGGATTGAGACGCTTATAGCGCTTCAGCTCTCCCAGTCTGCCATACACCCGCTGATTGGCGTTGTCCCGGACCGTGCAGGGAGTGTATATGACAAAATCCGTCTGCTCCGTTTCCACAATCTCATAGCCCACCAGCTGCAGAATCCCCACCAGTTTTTCACTGTCCCTGGCATTCATCTGACAGCCAAAGGTGACCACGCAGCAGCCGGGTTTACGCCCAAGGGCTTTGGTTAACGCGGCCACATGGTCTTTCACCTTTGCCATATAAAAATACTGACGTCCGGTCTCGTCTGTGGGAATAGGTCCGCGGGTATCGATATCATCTATCAGGCCGGCGACTTCGTCGGCGTTGTCCTTATTTACATATACTGCCATGCAATGTTTCCTTATTCGTTCCGCATTCTTTTTTATGCTCACAGGCCTCCGGCTGACTGTGAACAATCGTAAAATCGTATATCATTTTACTGTCAACAATTTAAAATTGCAAGCCCTATTTCAATGTCCATAGAAACACTTGCATTTTCCACAGACAGAGATTAAAATGGGACTCAATGATTTGAAAAAGGATGAGTATCACAAGATGAATACCAGTGATTTTTATTTTGATCTTCCAAAGGAATTGATCGCTCAGGATCCTCTTGAGGACAGGGCGGCTTCCAGACTTCTGGTACTGGACCGGGAAACAGGGGCTGTGCAGCATAAGCAGTTTCGCGATATTCTGGATCTGTTGCTGCCCGGAGACTGTCTGGTGTTAAATGATACCAAAGTAATCCCGGCCAGACTCTACGGCAACAGGACGGATACCGGCGCTGCCATAGAAC
>JAJQGR010000053.1 GCA_021200345.1 Lachnospiraceae bacterium
CGACCTCACGGCCCCCAGCCGTGCGCTCTAGCCAAGCTGAGCCATACCCCGATGCAAGGGATACTATAACACACTTTTTAAAAAAATGCACTATCTTTTTTTCAAAAAGTAAAATTTTTTGTTCCCCGCTTTTTGTTTATCCCAGCTCTGGTTCCTCCGCCAGCGCAATGGAAACCCCCGCTTTTCCTTCCGTCTCAAAAAGAATAATCTGGTTCTCCCCTTGTCTTAACAGCGGCGCGGGAATATAAAGTCTTTTCTGGGGGCCAATCTCCCAGAACCGCCCCAGGTGGAAGCCGTTGAGAAAAGCGCAGCCCTTGCCCCAGCCTGTGAAATCCAGGAAAGTGTCCCCGGGCTCCTCCACACGAAAAGTAAATTCATAAAAGGCCGGATTGCCCTCCGTATATCCCCTGGTAAAATCCAGCTGTTCCAGGTTGTCCAGGGGCAGACAGTAATGGGCCCAGCCGCTGTGCATGTGGAAATTTACCTGCACCCCCTGCTCAATGCCCTTGCGCTGCTTCTCCAGGTAAGGACCATAATTGACCCGGCCCATATTTTCCATCAGGATATCCAGGGAAGCGCCCTGTTTCATGGGAACGGAGATCTCATGCTCCTTTAACAGCTCTCTGTCATAGAGGGTCAGTGCCTTTTGCCGGTTCACAAAAACCAAAGCCCGGTCATTGGCTCCCCACAGGCGCAGGCTCTTTAATTCCGGTTCCGTATCCAGCGCGGTATGATACAGGATATAGCCATAATTCTGATCCAGCTGCTCCATACTCTTTGTGTACGGACACTCGATCGGCGTGCTGATATCTGGAAGTGCCTCAAACAGGCCGACCCTGCGCTTCACAGGAAGAGTGCCACAGCTTTTGCGCTCAATCCGGGTGGAAAAAGACACCTGCGGAATGGCAGCATGCCTGCCGATGATCTGCTGAAAACGCAGATATTTCTCCGTGATCTGTCCGTCCTCCGACAGAGGTGCTCCGTAGTCGTAGGAGGTTACATCCGGAGTCAGCTGATCATAGTCATTGGAGCCGTTCATAAAGCCGAAATTGGTGCCGCCGTGGAACATGTAAAAGCTCAGATTCCCTTTGGAGAGCAGCTCCTCCAGCGTCTGCGCAGCCACCTCCAGGTCTCCTGTCTGATGGCTGCCGTTCCCCCAGTAGTCAAACCAGCCGTTCCAGAACTCCATGCACATCAGCGGGCCGCCATCTGTATCCTCTGACAGAGCCTGAAACCGCTCACCGGCGTGAGAGCCGAAATTCATCGTGGGATAAATATTCTCCACTCTGCTGCCGTTCAGATACTCCTGCATGCCGCCGTCGGAGGAAACCAGAGGCACAACGATGCCGCCCTCCCTCATCAGATCCGCCAGCGCTTTCACATAGGCTCTGTCGTTGGAATAAGAGCCGTACTCATTCTCCACCTGCATGAGAATCACCGGACCGCCTTCCGTGATCTGTAAGGGCTTTAAAACAGGAAGAAGCACCTCATAATATTCCCGTACATGTCTCAGAAACGGCTCATAGCTTACCCGCAGCCTCATGCCCTCCTCTTTGAGAAGCCAGGCCGGCAGTCCGCCAAACTCCCACTCCGCGCAGATATAAGGCGACGGCCGCAGTATCACATACAGCCCCAGCTCCTGCGCCAGCTTCACAAAAGCCGCCACATCCGCCATGCCTGAAAATTCAAACTGTCCCTTTTTCGGCTCATGTACATTCCAGGCCACATAGGTCTCCACCGTGTTGCAGCCCATGGCTTTCAGTTTCTCCAGCCGGTCTCTCCAGTACTGAGGCACCACCCGGAAATAATGAATCGCCCCGGAAATCACCTGAAAGGGCTCGCCGTTCAGGTAAAAATACTGATCTCCGATTTCAAACTTTCCCATGTTATTTTCTTCCCTGTATTACTCAAACTGACTGGCGTACAGCTTATAATACAGCCCTTTCTTCTCCATCAGCTCCTCATGCGTTCCCTGTTCCATCACATCCCCATGATCCAGCACCAGAATATCGTCCGCGTTCTGAATGGTAGACAGTCTGTGGGCGATGACAAAGCAGGTCTTCCCCTTCATCAGGTTGCGCATGGCTTTCTGCACCTCCCGCTCCGTGTTGGTATCCACGTTGCTGGTGGCCTCGTCCAGAATCAGCATACTGGTATCATACAGCATGGCCCTGGCAATGGTCAACAGCTGTTTTTGTCCCTTGCTGATATTCCCGCCGTCCTCGCTGATGACCGTCTTATATCCCCGGGGCAGGCTCATAATATAGTTATGGATCCTGGCCGCTTTCGCCGCCGCCACCACTTCCTCCATGGTGGCGTTCTCCTTGCCGTAGGCGATATTGTCATAAATCGTTCCGCGGAATACCCAGGTATCCTGCAGCACCATGGCGTAGCTTCTGCGCAGGCTGTTGCGCTTTACCTGACGGATCTCATTGCCGTCCACGTAGATAGCGCCCTCGTCCACATCATAAAAGCGCATCAGCAGATTGATGATGGTGGTCTTGCCGGCGCCGGTGGCGCCCACAATGGCAATGGTCTGTCCCGCGCCCGCTTTCAGGCTCAGATCGTGAAGGATGGTCTTGCCCGGCAGATATCCGAAGGACACATGATCCGCCTCCACATCCCCGGCCACCTCTTTTTCCTTTAATTCAACCGCGCCGTAGATATCCTCAATCTCCTCCGGCTGATCCAACAGCTTAAAAACCCGCTCTGCCGCGGACAGCGCTGAGAATATTTCGTTCATAATATTGGCGATCTCATTGATGGGGCCGGAAAACTTGCGGGAATACAGCACAAAGCTGGATATACTTCCCAGATCCACAATGCCGAAGGCGTAATACAGCGCTCCCAGCAGTCCGATCAGGGACAATCCCAGGTTACTGATAAAGCCCACCGTAGGGCCGGTGGTCATGCCCAGGCCGTCGGCCTCACAGTAGGCGTCCGCCGCCCGGTGATTGACCTCACTGAACTGATCGCACACACCATCCTCATAAGCATAAGCCACAATGGTTTTCTGGCCGCTGAACATCTCCTCCACAAAACCGTTCATATCGCCGTAAGCCGCACTGCGTTTTGAATACAGGGGCCTGGTTCGTCTGGACATCCGTCTGGTGTACCAGATGGACAGCGGAATGGTGATCAGCATACAGCAAACCAGCGGCGGGGAAATGTACACCATCATGACAAAGGATCCCACCACCGTCACGATGCTGGTCAATATCTGTACAATATCCGTGGACAGACTGGTGCTGACCACATCCACATCATAGCTGACCCGGCTGATAATGTCGCCGGCCTGATTGCGGTCAAAATAATTGACGGGCAGCTTCATCAGCTTGCCAAAGACGTCGTCCCGCATCATCTTCGCCACCTGGCGGCTGACCCGCATCATCAGCAGGTTGACGATCAGACTTAAAATATTGCTGCCCACATAGACAATGAGCATCCATTTGGCGTAATACATGACAACGGAAAAGTCCACCTGTCCTTCTCCTGCCGCCGCCGCGGAGATGGCTTTTCCCGCAAAGTTTGGCCCCATCAGATTGCCGGCGTTGCTGATCATGGCGCAGACGCACAAAAAGGCCACCGCGTATTTGTAGCTTTTCATATAACTGAGAATCCGCAGAAGCGTTCCCTTAGCGTCCTTTGGTTTCTCCTTTTTTCCTCCCCGGTCTCCTCTTCCAGGCATACTCTCTCCCCCTTATCCCGCAATCGCGCCCATCTGGACGGTGTAGATTTCTTTGTAAACCGGGCAGCTCTTCATCAGCTCCTCATGAGTTCCGTATCCGATACAACGTCCGGAATCCATCACCATAATATGATCCATGCTCATAATGGAACTGACCCGCTGCGCCACCATAATCGTAGTAGAGTTACTGTGTTTTTCAAAAATTGCCTTTCGCAGCGCCGCATCCGTCTTATAATCCAAAGCGCTGGAGGAATCGTCCAGGATCAGGATATCCGGATTGGCGGCTAAGGACCTGGAGATCAGCACTCTCTGCTTCTGCCCGCCGGAAAGATTGGCACCCTTGATGGCCGCCATGTGATCCAGCCCGTCCTCCAGGCTGTCGATAAACTCCGCCGCCATGGCGTCCACTGTGGCCTGGTGAATCTCCTCGTCGCTGACATTTCTGCCAAAGGAAATATTATTGCGCAGTGTATCCTGGAAAATCTGGTCATTCTGGAACACTACACCAAATTTGGAGCGCAGCTCATCCATCTCATAGGTGCGCACATCCCTGCCGTCAATATAGACGCCGCCGTCCTCCACATCATAAAAGCGCATCAGCAGATTGACAATAGTAGTCTTGCCGCAGCCGGTAGGACCGATGATTCCCAGAGATTCTCCTTTTTGGATCTGAAAATCAATGTCATACAGGCACTGCTCCTGCTCACCGCCCAAAAAGCCGTCTCCCTCATCCGGCAGGGCATCCGCATCCCCCGCTCTCTTTCCTTCCACACTAAGCATATTGTGAGGATATTTGAAATTCACATGTTGAAATACCACATAGGCTTCATGGGCCCTGGGCACATCCGTTTCCTCCACGGAAAGCACCTTCTGATCCACCTCGCTTTGCAGCACCAGATCAATACGATCCGCGGAAGCGCTGGCCTTGCTGATCATCATGAAAATACGGTTGATGGCCATAATGCTCTGCAAAATCAGATTAAAGTAAGTAAGAAACGCCAGAATCACGCCGGGCTTCATCACGCCGTTATTCACACGGACGGCGCCCACATAAACCACCAGGGTAAGCCCGGTATTCAGGCACAGCTGCATAAAAGGTCCCGGAATGGCCATCACCGTGCTGGCCTTGATATCGCTGGCCATCATCTTCTCATTGGATTTATGAAAGCGGTCGCTCTCATAGTCCATCCGGCACAGTGCCTTCACCACCCGGATGCCTGTGATATTTTCCCGCATAATACGCACCACATCATCCAGCCTCTCCTGTACCTTGTGATACAGAGGAATGCCCCGGCTGGAGACCGTCAGCACCACCACCGCCAGAAGCGGCAGCATGACGCACAGTATACCGCTGAGCACCGGATCCATGGTCATGGTCACAATGATGCCGCCCACCAGCATAATGGGAGCCCTGACGCAGAGGGTCTGAAAGCTCTGGGCAAAGGACTGCACATTATAGCTGTCAGAGGTCATGCGGCTGGTCAGACTGGGCAGCCCAAAAGCGTCAAACTGAGCGCCGCTTAAGTGCATGGTCTTATTGAAAAGATCCCGGCGCACATCGTAGGACACATTGTGGGCGTTTTTGACCGCGCAGCGGTTGGCGTTGATATTAAACTGCCAGCACAGAAACGCCACAAAAATCATGATGCAGCCCCAGAGTACAATTTTCATGGTATCTCCCATGGGCACCACCTCATCGATCAGATACTCCAGCACGTAGGGAATCATCAGCTCCGCCACAGTCCCTATCAGCTTCAGCATCATTCCAAACATGATAGGCTTTATGTATTTTCCCATATAACGAAAAATCAGTTTCATATTTTCCTCCTCACTCCTGATATCTGTAAAAAAGCTTTTCCGCTTCCTCTCTCATCTGCCCCACCACCGCCGGCGGCCCTACGATTTTCACATCCTCCCCCAGCGCCATGACCCAGCCAAAGAACTGACCGCTCAGGGCCACATGAACCCGGGCGTGAAAATGCTCCTGATCCGCCGGCAGCATCACCACATCCCGGCCGAACTGATCTACCATCACCCCCGCCAGATGATTATGGCAGTACAGAGTCACCGGCTCCTCTCTGCCGTTGAACATGCCGAAACGCTTCCTGGTATAAAGCGCCGGGTCCATTTTTTCATAAAGCTCCCGGCCCTCCCGCGGCAGCTGTGTCAATTCCACGTTCAGCATCTTATCCACCCGATAGTAGCGTAAATCCCCGGCTTGCCCATCGTAGGCCACCAGGTAATAATTTTCATCATCCCAGGACAGAGCCCAGGGGCTGACCTGATAAACTCCGCCGTTTCTGCGCAGTTCTTTTTCTTTTTGGATATTCCAGTTGAAATATTGAAATGTGATCTGAACGCCGCTGCTGATCGCCTGATGAATGATGTCCACCGCATAATAGATTGACTCGTTCTCTGTCTTGATCCTCTGCGACACATAGACCTGATGCTGAAGCTGCCCCGCCTCATAATGACTGCACAGCGTCTCCAGCTTTTTGATAAGCTGACTGCTCTTTTTTGCCGTTAAAAATTTGGCGGACTGCACCAGATCCACCAGAATCTTCAATTCCGCCAATTCAAACTCTCTTGAGCCGAGATAATACTCATACGTCCGACCGGAACGCTGTCCAATAATGTCCATGCCGTAAGCGCGCAAAAGCTCAATGTCTTCATAAATACTCTTGCGCTCCGCCTCAATATCGCAGGCGCGCAGCCTTGAGAGAATCTCAGGCATGGTCAATCTGTGCTGCTCATCCGTGTACTCCAAAAAAATCCGCATTAAATATACGAGCTTTAGCTTCTGACTTGTACTTTTTGCCATAATACTCCCCCGGTATATGGTCAGACCTCTTCTCCCGGTCTTTTTCTCTCTTTGATATCCACGCTAATAAATTTAACACTAATTTCAGCATCCGTCAACAGAAAATATCAAGGTACCTAAACATTTTCAATTCATGCAAAAAAAGACTCCGGAGTTCTCTCCGAAGCCTTTCTTTCCCTCTCTTACGCGATCAGTTTTTCCACGATATGGTCAAAGTTCTGGGTGGCAAAATCGCCGGTTTCCACCACCTCGATTTTGTCGCCGTACTGCCTTTTTAATTCCGGCAGCATATAGCCGATCTGAGGTGCCAGAAGCACCCTGTCGTTTTCCTGTACGATGGTTTCCATTTCGGTATAATCGCCTGCGTGTACCTTAATATTGATGTTTTTTTCATCGAAGATTTCCTGGATCTTCTCCGCAAAATGAGTGCTGGTCCAGCCGGATGTGCAGCAAAACGCCACGCTTTTTACCGGCGTATGCTCCTCCTGTCCGCTGATGCTGCTGTCCACCGCCATCTGTTCCCCGCCGTAGATAAAGGCGAAGAAATTGCCAAGCCTGTCTAAGACAAAGCTGAGATCATGTAATTCAAAGTGAAGATAATAGATCCTCTTTCCTGTCTGTTTATCGTATCCTGTCAGCTCCAGAATATCCTCCGGAGCGTATTCATCCGCGTCATAAAACTCAATAACGCCGTACCTTTCATCACTCTCCAGCCACAGCTTATTCATATCTTCGCTGTTGTGGCGGATCCATTTACATTTGCATAACCATCGTACTAAAACAGGCTTGATCAGCTTCTGGATTGATTCATTCATGTTGATTCCTCCCTTTTGCTTATCAAAGATTCCTTTTTCAGTTACAATGATATTATACTCCTTCCAGATCCTCCCAGGCAATTACCCTTTTGTAAAATATTGCCAAATTTTCTCATTCAAAATTGTGCAATATTTTTATTCCAGGTCAGCTTTTTTCATTTTGCGCGTCTTTTTTCACAAAACTATCCCCTGCTTCCATATCTTCCAGAGACGCCCTTACTTTGAAAAGCAGCTGAACAAAAAGCTCCCTCTCCTCCGGTGTCAGGCCGCTCAGAAAATCCTGATCCATCTTATGCATCTCTCTTCTGGTATGCTCGCACAGTTCTATGCCTGTTTTGCTCCTTCTGACCCATTTAATCCGCCTGTCCTCAGAGTCGCAGCCGCATTCCACCAGGCCTTTCTGTTCCAGTCTGGCCACCAGTCCCGCCACCGTGGACTGAGCCAGACAGACCTTCTTTTCCAGTTCTTTCATGGTGAGTCTGGGCTTTTGGCTTAAATCCAGGGCGATCATCACGCCCATCTGGGCATTGGTGATGCCGCTCTCGCGGAACATATGATTCTTATTCTTTTCCATGATCGTGTAAATTTCTTTGTAAACCACGCTCCATGGCTTTTGAAGTTCCATCAGAAATCCTCCGGCTGATAAATGGGTTTTAAATCCTCCGTGTCAGAGGCAATAAACCCTCCGAAAACAGCGTGAATGTCCTTCAGCGCCTGCGCCACGGCAGACCTGTCCTGCGCCTGATAGCTGAAAGCATAAACCTTTTTCACGCCATTTTCCTTTAAAAAAGTCTGATCCGAAGCCGAATCAAAGCAATCCATAAAATTTTCAAAAATCAGACTGTCATGAGAAAGCTTTACTTCCATCAGATCCAGCTCCTTCCACAGGTCCTTTTTTTCCTCATCCGCCTGAATGACCGGCTTCAAATCCTGCACTGTCACGTCCACCGGCAGCATGTACAGATACTCCTCGATTTCCTCCTGCGGTTCGGCCTGGGCTTTCGGCACCATCTTCCCCGCGGTCTTCTTGTTTATTCCCTGTTTCTTCACATTTTTTGACTTCATTCCGTTCATCTCCACACCTCCGGATTCCTTTTTTCCGGTTCTGATCTGCTGTAAAAATCCCTGCTCCGGGACAGGCGCTCACAGATACTGCATGGCGTCAGCAACACCCCTGACTCCAAGCAGCC
>JAJQGR010000089.1 GCA_021200345.1 Lachnospiraceae bacterium
TTTCCCATGGACACATAGACATTGCCGCGCTCAGAAAGCTCCATAATATAGCGCAGAGTCCGCAGACTGTCCGGCCCCTTATCGACCAGATCGCCAATGATCACCAGAATATCGTCCCGTGAATAATTCAGCTTTTTCAGCAGGTGAAACAGGTTGTCCATGTGCCCATGGATGTCGCTCATCACCAGAATCCGCTGGCCTGGCCGGGCGGGGATTTCCTGTATTGTCGTTGCTTTTTTCATATCTACCCAATCTCAAAAGTATGCCCGATCCAATTTACCAGACAGAGCCTGGAAAGCCGGTCTTTGGCGATGGCTCCCAGCCGATATTCCCCCGCCGGGATATGCTGATCAAATTCAAAGGCAAAACCGGACAGGCCCACATTTTTCTGGTCCGGCATATTGCGCTCCAGATCCACACGATACTGATCCGTATACTCTGCCTTGTATATTTTCTCCGGTTCAGACACCCTTTGCAGCAAAACCGCCTTGTCAAAGCAGGCGTTGTCGCTGCCCAGCACCACAATCCAGCCCTGCATCCGTTTTGTGGTATTCATTTCAAACACACAGCGCAGACATTCGTCAGGCCGTGCGTTCTCCGGTACCCGGAACAGCTCTGCGTTTCTCACATCCTTTAATACCAGTCCCTCCTTGTAGGCCGGATGGATGTCTGTATCCAGCAGCCTGCAGTTTAATTCCGGATGATAATAAGGATCTCTCCCGTCCAAAGCCGGGTGACGGGCACTTAAAATATTTCTTTCCCTCACCAGCCGGCGCTGATCCTCGGGAGAATCCTCTTTTCCCCGGCTTAAGGATTCATGATGGTAAAGCCGGATATTATTACAGTTAATATTGTGGTATCCTTTATCATACAGAGAATAGCAGATATCCACATCATTAAATGCCACCCGCAGGCTTTCCTCAAATCCGCCTACCTCCCGGAAACGATCCGCCCGCAGCAAAAGACAGGCTCCGGTCACCGCCAGCATATTGCGTATTCCGCGGTTTCTGTCATCATAATATTGGCCGCTGTCGTTGAGAAACTGCAGCTTGTGCATGGGTCCGATTATGATATTGGTAATCCCCGCATGCTGAATCTGGTCCCCGCCGGGATAAAAAAGCTTCGCTCCCACGGCTCCTGCCCAGTCGGATAACGCTTTTGCCGCCATCACCTCCAGCCAGCCCGGCTCGATTGCCTCCGCGTCATCATTCAGAAACAGCAGCAAAGTTCCCTTTGCATGTGCGGCGCCGGTATTGCACATATTGGAGAAATTAAAGGTCTTCTGTTCATAAATATAGGAAGTGTTTTGAAGCATGGAACCGGAAGCTTTCGATTCCGTCAAAAGCTTCTCCAGCTTTCTCTCCACTTTCTCTTTGGTCTCCAGGCTGCTGCCATTGTCCACCACGATAATTTCATAACGAATTCCTTCAATCGTAGAAGGCAGAGAATCCAGACAGCGGCTCAAAATCTCATAGTGATCCCTGGAGGGAATAATAATGGACACCATTTCCTCCGACAAATCCGGCAGCTCCACCGGCCTGTGCTCCTTCGCCGTAGGCAGCCAGTCCTCTTTTCTGTGAAATAAAATATAGGGGAGGTGCCCAACAGCCCAGCAACCCGGCGCACACGCCCCCGCCGCAGGCCACAGCTCCATCCGTGGTCGGCCCTGGGCATGCCTCTTTACAGCCTGTCCCCTGAAGGTGTGCTTGCTTTGATTTCCTGACGGCTCCGCAGCCTGTTCATAAAAGCTTCTGCGAACCGCCACAACTGCTCCCAGGTAATCGTGATCCAGATAAGTGTCCGGAGACCAGTCCGGCTTCAGCCAGGGATTGTCATATACCTGATTGGACAGTTCCACATCCTCGTCTCCGTACAGGATCAGGGTCTCAGGATGAGACTTCATATGGTCATTGATCAGTGAAATGGCGGCGGCGGACAGTTTCCCTTCCGCCTCTGTCAGCAACAGAATTTCGGACCAGAGCGCTTCTGCTCCCGGATCCGGATTCCCCACTTCCTTTTCCTGCTCCGCCAACCACTGATTATATGATTTTTGGACATTCCACTGTTTTAAATATTTTTGATCCCAGGGTTTCTCTCTGAGCCTTCGGACTGTAGTTCTAAGTGACATATCAGTTTTCTTCCTTTTGTTCTTTTCCTATTTTCCCATTAGAATTACTATTAACATTCCCGTTCTTTTCCGAAATCATTTTATGTACAGAAATTGACAATACTTTCTATCAGATCGTCGCCTTCATAGCGTAATTTCATGGAGAAAAATCCGCTGTCCTGATCCAGAAGCCGCAGGAATTCTTTGTCTCCCTCCCACAGTCTCAGTCCCGGAATGTCCTCCTTGGGAATCCACTTCAGTACCCCTTCCGCACACTCCGTCAGCTCTCCCTCAAAAGCGTCGGCTGTGTACAGAAACATCACCTCTGTCTCCCACAGGTCTGACACAAACGTCACAATTCCACGAAGACGATATCGTAAAAGCGTCAGTCCCGTCTCCTCCTTCACTTCTCTGAGCAGGCATTCCTCCGGCATCTCATCTGGCTTGAATTTGCCGCCCACGCCAATCCACTTTCCCTCGTTTAAATCATTTTTCTTCTTGATCCGGTGCAGCATCAGATAGGCGCCGTCTTTCTCGATATAACACAGCGTTGTGTTTTTCATAATGATTCCTTCTTTGTGCTGTTTTGCAATTTCATATTCTAATATATTCCGGGAAAATTGAAAAGAGTTTCTTTCCTTTGGCTTGACAAATTATCTGATTTTACGTAAGGTGAAGAAAAAATGAAGTGAGGTGCCGCAATGATCGCTTTTTTGACCAGCTCCCCCAACGGGCGCTACAGAGAAACAGACCACAGGAGCATTGTCCCTCTAAACCCGGAGAACGGGTTTACTGACAGGTTAAAAATCTACTGGAAAGATAGGGCAAAGGGCCTGCTGCTTTGTGCCATGCCGGATTTGCCAGACATAAATGACGCGATTGCCTCTTCCATGAAAACAACCTTTGAAGCCAGCGGATTCCCCGTAAGCGCCATGAACGTCTGTGACAGCCGGGACTTCTCCCAGGTTCAGCACCTGGCAGATTATGACTTTCTGATTCTGGGCGGCGGACATGTACCCACCCAGCATGCTTTCTTTGAAAAGATCGGCCTGCGGGAAGCTCTGAAAAAATATGACGGCATTGTCATCGGCATCAGCGCCGGCACCATGAACAGCGCGAAAATCGTGTACGCTCAGCCGGAGGAAGAAAGAGAGAGCATCGATCTCTCTTATCAGAAGTATCTGAATGGACTGGATATCACGGATATCAATATCCTGCCCCACTATCAGGCAGTGAAAGACGATGTACTGGACGGTAAGCGCCTGTTCGAGGACATTACTTACGCGGACAGCTATGGGCACAAATTCTATGCCATCGTGGACGGCAGCTATCTGCTGGTGGAAAACGGGGAGCAGACACTGTACGGGGAAGCCTGCCTGATCTCTGATGGACAGATCAGGCAGGTGTGCGAGGCAGGGAAGTCTCTGGTTCTTGGGCATAAGGAGTAATCTTCCCGGTCAAAGATTTCACATTATTTTTCAGAACATCGGCAATACCGCGCCCTCGTAAGTGTCTGTAATATAATCTCTCACCTTATCCGTCAGGAGAGCATCCACCAATGCCTGCGTCTTGGCAGAGTTCTCATCGCCTTCTCTTACCGCAATGACATTTCCATAGGATGCCGCCGCCTCCGACTCAGAGGACTCCTGAGCAATCGTCTCCGTCAGGCCAGCCTCCAGGGCATAGTTGCCATTGATCACCGCGATGTCCACGTCCTCTATGGATCTGGGAATCTGAGCCGCCTCCAGCTCCGTGATCTGCAGGTTCAGCGGATTATCCGTGATATCCAGCACGGTGGCGGTCAGACCCGCCTCCGGATCCAGGGTAATCAGGCCGTTTGCCTCCAAAAGCAATAAGGCTCTCGCCTCATTGGTGGTATCGTTGGGAACTGCCACTGTCGCCTTCTCCTGAAGCTCCTCCAGGCTTGAGGTCTTCCCCGCGTAGATCGCCATAGGCTCAAAATGTACGCTGACCGCGGCAACAAGATGGGTTCCATTTTCTTCGTTAAAGTTTTCCAGGTAAAGCACATGCTGGAAATAATTGGCATCCAGATCACCGGCCTCCAGAGCGGTGTTAGGCAGCACATAATCATTGTACTCCACAATCTGCAGATCATAGCCTGCCTCAGCCAGGTCGTCCCGAATGTACTCCAGAATCTCCGCGTGCGGGCTCACTGTAGCACCCACAATCAGGGGCTCCAGCTCTGAGTTTTCCTCTGCTTCTTCCACATCTGCTTCTTCCGCGTCGGCTTCTTCGCTCTCCACGCCCTCACTCTCTCCTGCTGCCTCTTCCTCAGTCTCCTCCGCTTCCGTGGACGAACTCACAGCAGAAGACGCGCCGGAGCAGCCTGAAATCAGTGCCCCTGTCAATGTCAGTGCCAACAGTAATGATACAACTCTTTTTTTCATAATGATCTTTCCTCCTCTTTCATTTGATTCTCTTATCAATTCTTTTCACCAGCCTGGACCCGATCTCCTGAAAGATCTGCACGATCAGCACCAGCAGCACTACCGTAATCAGCATCGTCTCATCATCATAACGATAGTATCCGTAATTCACCGCAATGGCCCCCAGTCCTCCGCCTCCGCAGAAACCAGCCATGGCGGAATACCCCAGGATTGTGGCAAAGGATATGGTCACACCCACCAGTAACGATGGCCTGGCCTCCGGCAAGATCACCTTGCGGATAATCTGTAATGCCGAGGAGCCCATGGCCTGCGCCGCCTCAATCACGCCGGCGTCTACTTCTTTTAGTGAGGATTCCACCATTCGCGCCACATAGGGGGAAGCCGCCGCTACCAGCGGCACAATCGTGGCTTTCGCTCCGATCGTCGTTCCCACCACAAACCTTGTGAAAGGAAGAATGGCTACTAACAGGATCAGAAACGGAATGGAACGGATCATATTGATGATCGCGCCCACCACCGTATTGACCGCAGTGTTTTTGCAGATCCCGTTTCCGTCGGTCACATACAGGATCACCCCCAGAGGCGTCCCAATCAGGTAGGAAATCAGCATGGATACCAGCACCATATACAGGGTTTCCTGTATGCCTTCCCAGAAAAGCTGAATCATGCTCGCGCTCATACGTCTCCGCCTCCTTCCTCATAATGAATGCCCCTTTCCTCCAGAAAGCTTTCGATTTTTCGCAGTGCCTCCGGATCCCTGGGCTTTTCTATGATCATTTGCCCGTATGCCTTGCCGCCCACATCCTCCGTATTGGCTCCCAGAATATTGATCATTTCCCCGGTATAAAGGGTCAGCTGGGAGATCACCGGTTCCGAGGACGAGAACCCGTCAAAAGCAATTCTCAGACATCTCTGCGGAAGATCCATGGGCTGAATCCCACCCCCGGAAAGGATCATCTTTTTTGCCGTTTCCGATTGAGGATGCAAAAAAATTTCCCTGACCCGGCCCAGCTCCACCAGCTCCCCCTGGTTCATTACTCCCACACGGTCGCAGATCTGCTGGGCCACTTTCATTTCATGGGTAATGACCACAATGGTCACGCCCCGGGTCTGATTGATCTTTTTTAATAAGTCCAGAATAGACTTCGTGGTAATCGGGTCCAGAGCGCTGGTGGCTTCATCGCAGAGGATCACTTCCGGATTTGTGGCGAGGGCTCTGGCAATGGCCACCCGCTGCTTTTGTCCGCCGGACAACTGAGACGGATAGGCCTTTGCTTTTTCTGTCAGGTCCACCAGCTCCAAAAGCTCTTTGATCCTTGCCTTTCTCTCACCTTTCTTCACTCCTGCAATTTCCAGCGGATAGCAGATGTTCTCCCACACATTTCTCTGCTCCAGCAGATTAAACTGCTGGAAAATCATCCCCATTTTCTGTCTTGCTTCCCGAAGCTGCCTGTTGTTCACCTCACAGAGGTTCACTCCCTGAAAAAAGACATTTCCATCCGTCGGTCGTTCCAGGAGATTCATACATCGGATCAGTGTGGATTTGCCCGCTCCGGAAAAGCCGATAATACCGAAAATCTCACCCTTCTGAATTTCCAGACTGACATTTCTGACCGCATTCACATTCAGTTTTTTGGATGTGAAGCTTTTGCTCACATGCTCAAATCTGATGACTGCCTCCTGGGCCATGGCTTCCTCTCCCCCTCTTTTTACTCTTCTCAAATATCCCTTTCTGCTTTGCATGCCACTTTAACATAAAGAGGGAAATCCGTCTAATACACAAAAAAAATACCCGGTTATAGGAAGAAACTATAACCGGGTGCTTTTTATTTCTTAAATTACATATTTCCGTATCAGGACAGCCGTCGTTTTCCGGCTGATATCTGACTTACAGGCTGGTATAGCCGCCGTCCACCGGCAGAATGCATCCATTGACATAGGTGCTGGCCGGGGAAGCCAGGAAAATGGCCGCCGTATCCAGCTCACCCTCTTTTCCATAGCGGGCCAGCGGGATCATGGTGTGGGCATAGTTCTGGAAAAACTCGGTCTCCAGTGTCTCCTTGGTCAGCGGGGTCTCAAAATAACCCGGGCAGATCGCATTCACATTGATGCCCTTCTTGCCCCACTCACAGGCCAGCGCTCTGGTCAGGTTGACCACGCCGCCCTTTGCCGCGTGATAGGGAGAGGCGGGTGCAATCTTATTGCCCACCATGCCATACATGGAAGCGATATTGATGATCCGTCCATAGCCTGCGGGAAGCATCGCTTTCTTCGCCACCTCGCGGGCCATTTTGAAGCTGCCGAACAGATCGATGTTGACCTCATTGGAAAACTGCTCGTCAGTGATCTCCTCCGCGGGAGCCACCGCGCCGGTGCCGGCGTTATTGATCAGAATATCTATACGGCCAAACTTGTCCAGAACTGTCTGAACGGCTGCCGCCACCGCCTCGTTGTCCGTGATATCGCAGGAAACGCCGATGGCCTCCACACCATACTCGGCGGTCAGCTGTGCGGCCACCTCTTCCACCATATTCTTGCGGCGGGCCAAAGCCACAATCTTCGCCCCCGGATTTGCCAGCGCTTTCGCCATCTGGACGCCCAAGCCGCTGGAACAGCCGGTGACCACCGCCACCTGACCGGTCAGGTCGAAATAATTTTTTGCCATGAATTTAAGTCCTCCTTATTGTCTGTTGAGCTTTGCCGGGTTTCACATTGATGCGCCCAGCTCATTGGCTTACATGTACGGCTGCGCCCACGTTCTTATTATACACAACCGCCCGGAAACTGCAAGAAAATTTCCGGGCGATTCTGATTTTTTCTGAAAGTTACCCTCCACTAACAGCAATGGGTTGGGGCTCAAGTATCCATCTCATATTCAAGGATTGCACCTGTGGTCGCGTTGATCTTGACTTCGTATTCAGTCCTGCCATAATAGAACTCAATTTCATAAACCATGATCCCGTCATCCCTGTCCAGCTTCGCTTTCTTAAAGGTCACATCCGAGGAGGAAAGACCGGCCTTATTGAGTGCAATCTCCTTTGCCTCATCCACGCTGATATAGGAGTCTGAGGCTGTGCCGCTTCCCGAACCAGAAGAAGTATATTCCTCCACGCTCTTGCTCACGATGGCACCGTCGGATACCCGGATCTCATACTCATACTCTCCGGCGGAGGTATAAAACTCAATGTCGTAAACGAGGACGCCGTTCTCATAATCCTGCTTTTCCTTTGTAAAGGTCGCGTCAGAAGAGGAAACTCCTGCATCCGTCAGGGCAATGCTTTTGGCCGAGTCCAGCGTAATCTGCGAAGAAGTCGTCCCCGTGCTGCCTGTTGTGGTGGTCCCGGCAGTTGTCGTGGTTCCGGTAGAAGCTGTTGCGTTATTCGTTGTTGTTTCCGCTGTCGATGCGGCTCCGGAAGAGGCCGTTGTATCCGTTCCGGATGCCTCCGTATTCCCGGCGTTTTCCGTTGTCACATAAGATTCTTTGGATTTGCTGTAAATGACTCCGGTGTTGGCGTTGACCTCATACTCGTATTCCACATTCTCCGCGTTGAACTCAATATCATATACGATCATGCCGTTATCATAATCCAGCTCCGTCTTTGTAAAAGTAACCGCGTCTGCTGATAGCCCCGCGTCAGCCAGCGCCACCTCTTTCGCCGCATCCACCGTGATCGCTTCCGCCGATGCTGTAGTGCTGCTGTCCGATGTGACGGTGGTCTCTGCCGCTACCGCAGTATTGCTGTCAGCTGCGCTGACTGTTTCCTCTGTGGTTTCAAAAACCTGCGAAGTCTTATCTCCCGCGACATTTCTGTTAGCCGCATAAGCCACCCCCGCTCCCGCCAGCGCCAGAACCACAACGGCACAGGTAACGGAAAGAACGGCTTTTTTTGTTGTTCCAAAAAATTTCTGAATCATTTCCTTCATTATATTGTCCTCCTGTCTTTGTCTGATTACAGTATATC
>JAJQGR010000167.1 GCA_021200345.1 Lachnospiraceae bacterium
ATTAAAAAACGCAGGGAAAAATGCGCTTGATTTTTACATCGCTACCTGCGTCGGGGAACTGCTTGGAGCAGGCTTTTTGGGGAAGATGATTATCGTGAGCAAAGATAAGGGTTTCGGAGCCGTGAAGGATTATTGGGTTGGAAGGGGCATTCCATCGACCCGGATTTTGCGGAGTCCCTCGGTGAAGGCTGGCATTGTTTCATCTAACGAAAACAGTCTTCGGCAAAAGCAGATCGTAGCAGAGTCCGCGCAGGTCAGTATTGAGAATGAGTATGTGAGATATCAGGAGCGCCTGCGCGTGAAAAACAGGCTGGAAACCATATTCCGCGGCACAGAATATGAAGAGCAGCTTGTGAAAATCTGTGAATTGGCAGAAGCAGACTTGAAACCCAGGGATTTGTATATTGGCTCCCTGAAGCGTTTCGGAAGGGCGGACGGGACAAATATATACAGATACCTGAAACAGAAGAATGCTCTTTATTTCTCTTCTTGAAAGTATTATACTGTTTGCAGTGAAATAAGGAACATTCAGAAGGGCAGCAATCAGAACTCTTTTGAATGTGCATGAAATTTGAAGTCACATAAGACAGGAGAGTTTTGAATGATGAAATATCTGATCATCGGCGCCGGCGGAACCGGCGGTATTCTGGGATATCAGCTCACGGGAGGCGGAAAGGACGTAACGCTGATCGCGCGTGGCGCGCATCTGAAGGCTATGCAGGAGAAGGAACTTACCATACATAAGCTGTGGAATGATGAGATACAGACCCTGCCAGTCAGGGCGGTTTCAGAGGAGGAGTATGAGGAAAAGCCGGATGTAATCCTGGTCTGTGTGAAGGATTATTCGCTGGACAGCGTATATCCGCTGATTCGCAGGGTGTCTAGGCCGGATACGATTGTGATTCCTATTCTGAATATTTATGGGACCGGCGGCAGAATGCAGGAGCAGCTTCCTGATATTCTGGTGACAGACGGGTGCATCTATGTCTCCGCGAGTATTGAGGCTCCCGGTGTATTGACACAGCACGGCGCCATCTGCCGGGTTGTGTTCGGTGTACGCCATCAGGAAGAATACAGACCCATTTTAAAGGAGATTGCCCGGGATTTTGAGGAAAGCGGGATTACCGCTGTTCTTTCTGAAAACATTCAGAGAGACGCGCTGCAGAAATTTTCTTATGTCTCTCCCATTGGCGCGGTTGGGCTGTATTTTAACTGCGCCGCGGGTGCGATTCAGCGGGAGGGCGCGCCCAGGGAAATGTTCAAAGCCATGATCTGGGAAATTGTGTCGTTGGCGGAAGCAATGAATATTCACTTTGAGCAGGATCTGGTGGAGGTTAACCTGCAGATTCTTTCAGATCTGGCTCCGGAGGCAACCACATCCATGCAGCGTGATATCCTGGCCGGGAAGCAGTCGGAAATCGATGGCCTGATTTATCAGGTGGTCCGGTTGGGGCATCAATATGGAGTGCCCATGCCGCAGTATGAGATGGTCGCGGAGAAATTGCGCGGCCTGTGAGCTAAAATGAAATAAGATATACATAAAGGGAAAGCAATTTCTGCCAGGTGCCTGGTTTTCCTTTTTTGTCGTCTGTCTGCAGTTTGCAGGGTAAACCGCAATTGGATTATCCGTCCAATGCAAATTCTGTCTGAATGCGTTATGATAATGCATAAGGAGGGCGGAATGATGAGTGAGAAAATGTTGGTCACGCAGGCTTTGGACGAGAGAGACCTGCTGGTTAAGAAGATTAATGACAAGATTGAGAAAGCTGCTTTTGTGGACACTGTCAGGGTTAATGAGGAAAAGGTATATGAGAAACGCGTCACGCGCGAGGAGTTCACGAAGAATGCGAATGCATCCTGGCAGCAGATTCAGGATCTGATTATCAGATTCCAGAAGATTGATGCCGCAATTGTAGCGTCGAATGCAGCTACGAGTATCACAACATCTTATGGAATGTTTACAGCTGCAGGCGCGATTTCTCTTCGCGGACGAATGCGGGGAACCGGTTCTTATGAAGAGGATGCAGATTTCGAGGAGCGACTGCGTTTGAAGATGAAAACAGAGTATGAAACCCGGGTACAGCAGAGTGAGTTGAAAAACCGGCAGCTCCAGGCGACTGCGGAGAATATGCGGCTGAGTATTCTGGGTAAGGACTCCAAAGGAAAGGATGATAAACCGCTGGAAGTCGTTGAAGCCTATGTGAAAGAAAATACGACAGAGCTGGTGGATCCTTTGGATGCTGAAAAAAAGGTGGCAGAGCTGAGAGAAAAGAGAATGGCTCTTCTGACAGAGCTTGACACGCAGATCAAGGTGTCAAATGCAACTACATTTATAGAGATCGATTGACGAGCACTGTGCCTGCAGTACGAAAACCTCAAATCTGACTTCCCAGTAACAGGGTCAAGTTACATGATAATTCCATGCAAAGAGATTGGAAAATCCAAAATGGCGCAGTGGGTAGCGCACATGACTTGTAATCATGATGTCGCAGGTTCAAATCCTGCTTTTGGAGCCAAAAGCTGGTAAGGCCTCGCCCGAGAAGGCCTCAATTCAATGGTCATCGATTTTCCGTCAATGCTGATTGTTGAATCATGAACGATGAGAAACTTGAATCATAAAGCATAAAGCCAGAACTTTCAATCAGGCATAGAGATGTGCCGAAATCCATGGTAAAGGTTTGGTGTTAAGTCAGTTGACCGGAGGTGTTCCTCATGGCTGTACTGCAGGCATATAGTATCGATTAGGCTTTAGTTCTGCGTCGATTTGATTTTTGATGGACTGCTTGCCTTCCATGAAGGATACAAATAAATATACTGCGAAGGCAGAATTTTTTTATAGAGGTGACTTCGATGTATCCTGAATATCCCAATATAGATTTACAGAAAACAGGCCGTCGCATACAGGACATGATCCGGAAGTCTGGATATTCGGTGCGTGAGGTTCAGGAGTATCTGCATTTGTCCTGTCCGCAGCCCATCTATCGGTGGTTTAAAGGGCAGATTCTGCCATCGCTTAATCATGTATACGCGCTGAGTTTGCTGTTGCATGTACATATGGAGGATTTTCTTGTTATGTGTGATGATAAATTGCCGGAATGTATCATTGGCAGTATACAGAAGAATCAGAAAAAATGGATTCATTTATATTATCAGGCCCTGTGTGATGTGGCATAGCTGTCGTGAGTGCCTGACAAAGCTTTAGATCTCATTCTGACAGCATGGGCAGAACGTGCTGCTGCGTCCTCCGATCACCATGCTGCGAAGCAGCGTCCCGCAGGACGGGCATGGTTCACCCTCGTGTCCATAAACCTGTAAAAAGGGCGTATTGCGGTATTCCTGGCCCTTTGTTCTGAGATATTCTTCAGCAGAGATTTCGTTTGCCTGAATGAAAAAGGACAGGCACTGTGGAATCAATCCGGCAAGGCTGCCCCATTCTTCGCAGGTCAAACTGTTAGCCGGACGCGCCGGGTGTATTCTGGCAGTAAATAAAATCTCATCTGAGTAGATGTTCCCAATTCCGGCGATTATGGTTTGCTCCATCAGGCATTCCTTGATCGCCTTTTTACGCATTCCCAGTTTGTCATACAGATATTCCATGGAGAAATCCGCAGACAGCGGCTCGACACCCAATTTCTTTATGCTACTGTATGTATCTTCTTCTCCACTGGTTATGAGCCAGAAGCGGCCGAAGCGGCGTGTGTCGGAAAAACGTAGTTCGCAGTCATTACTCATGCGGACAACCAGATGGGTATGTTTCTCAGCGGGGCAGTCGGGTGGTGTGACCAGCAGGCAGCCTGTCATGCGCAGATGAAGAAGGATCCTGTCATTACTTTTCAGCACGATGATCAGATACTTTCCCTTTCGTTCCATATGGTCGATAACCTGTCCGGTCAGACGTTGGCAGAATTCATCCGCACCTAGGTGAGCAATGATCTCAGGACGATTGACCGTGATTTGTTCCATCGTCAGATTGCGGATCTGCGGTTCTATGACTCGTTTTATGGTTTCTACTTCAGGTAGTTCAGGCATATATGTATTACCTCGCTATGATTTATGTATTGGTTCACTGCCTTTACCAGATGCCAAGAAGATGCTGCATCCCCAGACTGACAGCCGTAATGCCGCACCAGCAGCAAAAACCGAGCAGCAGCGGCTTCCCGCCCGTTTTTACCAGCTTGATGATGTTGGTATTCAGTCCAATCGCCGTCATTGCCCAGATAATAAAGAATTTGCTCAATTCCTTGATCGGGGAAAAGATTGTCGAAGGCACACCCAGGCTTGTCGCTGCGGTGGTGATGACGGATGCGCACAGAAAGAAGAGGATGAAGAAAGGAAATACCTTCGAAAACCGGAAAGCGGAGCCCTCTTCCTTTTCACTTTTGGCTTTCTTTGCCTGAATCAGGGAGAGCACAAGGGTGATGGGGATGATGGCCAGGGTTCTGGTCAGTTTCACGGTGACAGCTTTATCCAGCGTCTGGCTTCCCAGATTCCACATATTATCCCAGGTCGCGGCGCAGGCGGTTACAGAGGAAGTGTCATTGACCGCGGTGCCCGCGAAGATACCGAAGGCCTCTCCGCTTGTCTGGGAAAAACCGATCAGGGCTCCAAAATGCGGAAAGATCAGGGCGGCCAGCACGTTATAAAAGAAGATGACGGAAATCGCCTGGGCTACTTCTTCATCGTCCGCATCAATCACCGGAGCGGTTGCCGCGATGGCGGAGCCTCCGCAGATGGAGGAACCGACGCCGATCAGGGTGGAAATCTTGCCGGGAATATGTAAGACTTTGCTGATCAGAAAGGCGAGCACAAGGGAAGTGGTGATGGTGCTGATGATGATCGGCAGGGATTGTGCGCCTGTCTGTAAAATCACACTCAGATTGAGACCAAAGCCAAGGAGAACAACCGCGTACTGAAGGATCTTTTTGGATGTAAATTTGATGCCGGCTTCCAGCCTGCTTTTGTCCTTCAGGATCAGGGTGATGACCATGCCGATCAGAATTCCAAAGACAGGACCACCGATAATGGGAAATTGTTTGCCCAGAAAATAGGCGATAAATGCGAGAACCAGACAGAATCCCATACCTGCCCCGTTCTTTTTCAGAAAATTCATAGTATACCCCCATCATAATAGTAGTGTTGCAACACACAGTTCATATTATAATACAGCAGGCTCATAATGAAAAGCTATAAATTTTAAAATAGGTATGTTGACAAAATCCGAAATAGTAAAACTGAAAATAAGCCCCGGATCTCATTGACAGGAAAGAAAATGTGGGTTATTTTTGATTGCAGGTAATGAAAACCGATTGTGCGGAAAGGCGAAAAAGCGATGGATTATCGAAAAGTATATGAAAAATGGTGCACGGATCCATATTTTGATGAGGCAACCAGACAGGAGCTTAAGGCGCTTTGGGAAAATGAGAAAGAGATTGAGGACCGGTTTTATCAGCAGTTGAAATTCGGCACCGGAGGACTGCGGGGGATCATCGGTGCGGGTACCAACCGGATGAATATCTACACCGTGCGTCAGGCGACCCAGGGACTGGCCGATTATATTTTAGAGCAGGACGGCGCGGCAAGAGGCGTGGCCATCGCTTATGATTCCCGGCGGATGTCGCCGGAGTTTGCCAAAGAGGCAGCTCTGTGCCTGAATGGGAACGGCATCAAAACGTATCTGTTTGAAAGTCTGCGGCCCACACCGGAGCTTTCCTTTACTGTGAGGGAGCTTCATTGCATCGCCGGAATTGTGATTACCGCCAGCCATAACCCGGCCGAGTACAATGGCTATAAGGTTTACTGGGAGGACGGCGCGCAGATCACGCCGCCTCATGACAAAAATATTCTGGCCAGAGTGGCGCAGGTGACGGATTTTGCGCAGGTGAAGACGATGGAGGAGCAGGCGGCGACGGAGGCGGGGCTGTTTCATGTGATCGGAAAAGAAATGGACGATCTGTATATGGAGCAGTTAAAGAACCAGTGCATCCATCCGGAGATCATTCCGGATATGGCAAAGGATATCCGGATTGTCTATACACCGCTCCACGGCACAGGCAATCTGCCGGTGCGCCGGGTGCTTCAGGAGCTGGGATTTACACAGGTTACTGTGGTTCCGCAGCAGGAGGAGCCGGACGGGAATTTCACTACAGTGCCTTATCCCAATCCGGAGGATCCGGACGCCTGGACGCTGGCTCTGAAGCTGGCCGGAAAAGTGGACGCGGATCTGGTGCTGGCCACGGATCCGGACGCGGATCGACTGGGCGTCTGTGCGAAGGATACAAAAACCGGCGAATATGTCCGCTTTACCGGCAATATGTCAGGAGTGCTGATCGCGGAGTATATTTTGCGGGAAAGGACGAAGAATGGTACCATGCCGGATAATCCGGCGCTGGTGGAGACCATCGTGACCACAGACATGGCCAAAGCAGTGGCCGGAGACTATGGGGTGAAGCTCATTGAAGTATTGACAGGGTTTAAGTATATTGGCGAGCAGATCCGGTTTTTTGAGGAAAATCAAAGCTATCATTATGTGTTTGGCCTGGAGGAGAGCTACGGCTGTCTTGCCGGAACCTATGCCCGGGACAAGGATGCCTGTGTGGCGGTGATGATGCTGTGCGAGGCCGCGGCTTTCTATAAAAAGCAGGGAAAAACCCTTTGGGACGCCATGCTGGATCTGTATGAAAAATATGGATATTATAAGGAAGGACTGACGACCGTGACGCTAAAAGGGGTGGATGGCGCGGCGCAGATTCAGGAGAGGATGACCGGCTTGCGCAAAAATCCGCCCAAAAATCTGGGAGGCCTGAGGGTGCAGGCGCTGCGGGATTATCAGTCGGATATCAGGACGGATATGGAGACGGGACTTTCGTCGTCCACCGGTCTGCCGACATCAGACGTACTTTATTTTGAACTGGAAAATAATGCCTGGTGCTGTGTGCGTCCCTCCGGCACGGAGCCGAAGATCAAATATTATTACGGTGTAAAAGGTGTGTCGCTTGAGGATGCGGAGGAGAAACTGGAAGCGCTGAAAGCGGATTTGATTTAATCGGTTTTTCAATGCCGCAGGTTTCAGGCAATGTCATGTCAGACAACGTCGAAACGTAATGCTTGAAATTTTCAGGCAAATGGAGTAATATATAAACATATGTGTGTTTCGGACGCGCGTCTGTTGGCGGGAAGGGATACTGTACTATGGAGGATTTGGGAAATACAAGATTTATCAAGGTAGAAACGGAACCTGTTACGGGTGCTCAGATGGTGCTTTCCGCTGTGTACGACGCTCTTTTGCAAAAGGGATATAATCCTGTGAATCAGATTGTGGGCTATATTATGAGCGGCGATCCGACGTTTATTACATCCTACAACGGGGCCAGGAGCCTGATTATGAAAGTGGAGAGGGACGAGCTGGTGGAGGAGCTTCTGAGAGCCTACATCGCTAATAAAAATTGGGAACGGAAATGAGGATCATGGGCCTGGACCTGGGAAGTAAGACAGTGGGAGTTGCGATCAGTGACCCCCTTCTGATTACCGCGCAGGGAATTGAGATTATCCGTCGTAAGGATGAAAACAAGCTTCGTCAGACGCTGGCGAGAATTGAGGAGCTGATTCTGGAATATGAAGTGGGGGAGATCGTGTTGGGCTTCCCCAAGCATATGAACAATGATATCGGGGAGCGGGCGCAGATATCCATGGAATTTCAGGAGAAGCTGGAACGGCGCACAGGATTGCGGGTCACTTTGTGGGATGAGAGACTGACCACGGTCAGCGCTGACAGGATTATGAAAGAGGCTGGAGTCCGCAGGGAGAACCGAAAGGAATACGTGGACAAGATTGCCGCTGTGATTATTTTGCAGGGATATCTGGATCATAGAAAACTGATGGACGGAAACGAAACGGCTGGCTGAGAACCCCCGGCGGATTTAAAAAGTACGGGCCGGGAGAAATGCGCGGATTTTGAGGGACTGTGCCGGATACAGGGAGAGGATTGCTTTGGAGAAAATTGTTTTGACGCCTGATGGAGAAGAGCCGATCGAATTATACGTACTGGAGCAGACCAGACTTGGCGGTGTCAATTATCTTCTGACTACGGAAGAAGAGACCGGGGATGGAGAGGCTTATATTTTAAAGGAAATCTCTCAGGCAGGACAGGAGCTTTCCTATGAGTTTGTGGAGGATGACGCCGAGCTTGACGCAGTTGGCGCCATTTTTGCGAGCCTTCTGGAGGACGAGGAGATTGAACTGATTTAGAAGAGAACTGTCCCGGAACACATTTCATCATTAAAAAAGAACGAAAGACCGGATCGTCGCGGGAGAAAGGGCGGTCAGGGTTTAAAAATGAAACAGCAATCGACTGCTGTAAAAAAAGAAAAGGAGAATCGTGTGAAGAATGAATTGAATACAGACAATCACTCCAGG
>JAJQGR010000328.1 GCA_021200345.1 Lachnospiraceae bacterium
GATTACAGTATGCGGGGGAGAACCTATCGGTATCTGACACAAAAGCCCTGGTATCCTTTCGGTTATGGACTCTCTTATACCGATTTTGCCTATGAGGAACCGGAGCTTTCCTTTGTGGATGAGGACGGCAGCAGTCAGAACATTCTTTTTCACCGGACAGTGAGAGAGCTCAGAGTGAAGGTAACTGTGCGGAATGCCGGGAAGATGACAGGGGCAGAGATTGTGGAATGTTATCTGCGCTATGAGGGCGAGGCTTTTGAAAAGCCCCATCACAGTCTGGTCGCTTTTGGACGGATCACCCTGAAGCCGGGGGAAAAGAAGCGGGTTACGCTGCATATTCCCGCCAAAAGAATTTACAGCGTGGCAGAGAATGGAGAGCAGGTGCTGTATCCGGGAGAGTATACGTTATTTGTAGGGGGAAGTCAGCCGGATGAAAGAAGCCGGGAGCTGCTGGGAATAGAAAAATTTGCAATTTCTTCCGCTTATTTTCATTTCCACGCCACACTTTGAACACAATTGAAGCCTATACTCATAATTGTTTCAGGGAGCGAAAAAGAGGGTCGCGGACAGGCGCGTACTGCCTGTGACTCTCGACAAAAAATAACGGCGTACTGCCTTTATCTGATATAGATGGTAATGTAAAGTTCAAACCCAAACGAAAGCCTTCCGATTGATTTCCGGTGGAAATGAACCGGAGGGTTTTCGTTTGTATTTGTGAACAAAGGGAAAGGTCGAGAGGAGGGGGGCCCGGTTTTGAGAATACTGATTGTGGAGGATGAAAAGCTGCTGGCGGATTCCATTCAAACGCTTTTGCAGAATAAAGGCTTCGAGGCGGATACAGCCTATGACGGGGAAACCGGAGCGCAGTACGCGGAGCTGGGAATTTATGATCTTCTGATTTTGGACGTGATGATGCCGGGGATGGATGGATATGAACTGGCCAAGAGAATCAGGGCAAAGCGGATAGGACTTCCTATTCTGATGCTGACAGCCAGATCTGAAGTGGAGGACCGGGTCAGAGGGCTGAACGCGGGAGCGGATTATTATCTGACCAAGCCTTTTGATACCCGGGAGCTGATCGCCTGTGTAAATGCCCTGCTCAGACGGCAGGGCTCGCAGGTGGATGAGATGACCTGCGGGAACACGGTGCTGGATTTATCGAGCGCTTTCTTAAGCTGTGGAATACGGAATATCCGTCTGTCGGCCAGAGAATTTGAGATCATGAAATGTCTGTTTGCGGCGGGAGGGAAGAATGTTTCCAAGGAAACGATATTATCGAAGGTGTGGGGTTATGACTCCAACGCGGTGGAAAATAATGTGGAGGTGTATATCGGCTTTTTGAGAAAAAAGCTGACAAGCATCGAATCAAATGTGAGAATCGAGGCGATCCGTCGCCTGGGCTATCATCTGGAGGTGGCTGGCAGTGATCAGAACGCTTCGGTATAAATTTGTTCTTGTCTTAATGTGCTTCATCACTGTGATGCTCTGCGTGATCCTGGGTCTGGTCTATTTTTTCACAAAAGCAAATCTGGAAGATAAAAGCATCAGTATGATGCAGACCATTGGGAATGAACCCTATCAGGCGGAATGGGCAAGGCCTCCCGGGACAGAGACGGATCTGGAGGTCAATCTGCCGTTTTTTGTAGTGGAGGTGGATTTAAGCGGAGAACTGCTGACCAGTGATAACGGATATTATGATCTGTCGGATCTGGAGTCGCTGCAGGAGCTGGTCAATCAGGTGCTGGCCTCTCCGAGGACGATCGGGGTGTTATCGGATTATAATCTGCGCTACTATCAGACTGACACAGGCTTTGGCGTGCGGCTTGTGTTTTCGGATATCTCCAATGAGCGCGCTACACTGAGCAGTCTGCTTCGAAATTGTATTCTGATTGGCATCATTGCCTTTCTCATCTTCCTGGGTGTCAGCATCCTTTTATCCGGCTGGGTGGTTCGGCCGGTGGAGCAGGCGTGGAGTCAGCAGAAGCAGTTTGTGGCCGACGCATCCCATGAGCTGAAAACGCCTCTGACCGTGATTATGACAAACGCGGAGCTGGCGGAAAGCGGAAAAGAGGATCCGGAAAAGCAGCCGTTTCTTGACAATATTCTTTTGATGTGCAGGCAGATGAAGATCCTGATTGAGCAGATGCTGGAGTTAGCCAGGGCGGACAGCGCCGTGGTGATCGGCGGTCAAAGTCAGCCGGTGGACTTTGGCAGGCTGGTTTCTGACGCGGTGCTTCCCTTCGAGCCGGTGTTTTTTGAAAATGAGAATCCGCTGACCGTATCTGTGGAAGAGCCGGTTATGGTGAAGGGGGACGAGCAGTCTCTTCAGAAAGTGATTGAAATTTTGCTGGATAACGCGGCCAAATATACGAAAGAAACGGGGAAGATTTCAGTTACGCTGAAAAAATACGGGGCAGGACACTGTCTGCTGACGGTGGCGGATGAAGGAGAGCCGCTTTCATCGGAGGAACTAAAAGATATCTTTAAGCGTTTTTACCGCACGGACAAGGCACGAAGCAGAAACGGCAGCTTTGGCCTGGGGCTCTCTATCGCGGAGGGCATCGTTCTGCAGCATAAGGGAAAGATCTGGGCGGAAAGTAAAAATGAAGTGAACAGCTTCTACGTACTGCTGCCGGTGGAGTGAACAGAGGAAAACAGGAGGAACAGGTAAAATCGTTACTGTTTGTGGTAACCATTTCGCCTGTTCACTTTTTTTTCACAAAAGATTCAGCGTCTTTTCAGCGTTTGGGAATACAATGATTAACGAATGGGAATGCGGGGCTTTGGTACCGCGTGAAACAAAAACAGGAGGATGATTATGATAACGGTTGAACATTTGACAAAAATGTACGGTAATTTTACAGCCGTCAGCGATCTTTCATTTGAAATCAATGAAGGGCATGTCTATGGATTTCTGGGGCCGAACGGCGCGGGAAAGACGACCACGATGAATATCATGACGGGATGTCTGTCAGCCACTGACGGCACGGTTAAAATTGACGGCCACGATATTTTTGAGGAACCGGATCAGGCCAAAAAGCTGATCGGTTATCTGCCGGAGCAGCCGCCCTTGTATTTAAATGAAACGCCGGCGGAATATCTGCGGTTTGTGGGAGAAGCCAAGGGATTGAAAGGTGCCGAGCTGAAAAAGCAGATCGAAGACGTGATGGAGCAGACGAAAATTACGGAAATGAGAAATCGCCGGATTTCGGCTCTTTCCAAGGGTTATAAGCAGCGTGTGGGAATCGCACAGGCCCTGCTGGGCAATCCGAAAGTCATTATTCTGGATGAGCCCACGGTAGGTCTTGATCCGATTCAGATCATTGAAATTCGTGACCTGATCAGGGAACTGGGACAGAATCATACCGTTATTTTCAGCTCCCATATTCTGTCAGAGGTGCAGACCATCTGTGATGAGATCATGATTATTGCCCATGGAAAGCTGATCGCCTTTGATGAGCCAGAGAAGCTGACAAATCAGCTGCTGGCGCCCAATGAAATTACCATTACCGCGGACGCAGACAAAGAAACCGTGGGAAGTATTCTGGCGGGAATTGGCAATATTACGGAGCTTACTTATTCTGAGAAGGAATCCGGGGAGTACACGACGGCGCATATCAAAACAGATCTGGACAATATCTATGATATGTCCCGGGCAGTGTTTTCCGCGTTCGCGAAAAAGGATACGGTGCTGCTGGAGATGACCTTAAAGCAGGCAAATCTGGAGGATGTGTTTATTGAACTGACGGAGGAAGCCGATGGGAATGCCCCTGAGAAAAGAGACGCCGAAAAGACCGATGGTGAGACAGATAAGAAGGATGAGGCTCTCACGGCGGAGACTGGGGAGGGGCTGAACGCGGTCCAGGAGCCAGTGGAAGAAAAACCGGCTGAAAAATCTGAAGAAAGTGAGGCAACTGGGGAATGACTGCAATATTAAAACATGAACTGAGAAGTTATTTTCATTCGTTTACAGCATATTTTTTTGGCGCCTTTTTGCTGGCAATCACCGGAATAGGCTCCATGATTTACAATATCAATCAGGCAGTGAGTAATTTTGAATATGTGCTTGGTTTTGGATGTATCGTGTTAGTGCTGATTGTGCCGATTCTGACCATGAGAACCATTGCTGAGGAAAAAAAGCAGAAGACGGATCAGCTTTTGTACGCGCTGCCGGTAACTACAACGGATGTGGTGGTTGGAAAGTATCTGGCCCTGCTGGTGGTCTTTTTGATCCCGCTGCTGATTGTGTGTGCCTATCCTCTGATTTTTGCCCAGTACGGAGATGTTTATCTGCCCACATCTTACGGTTCCCTGTTCGCCTTTTTCATGATGGGCGCGGCGCTGATTGCGGTGGGGGTGTTTATTTCCTCACTGACGGAGAACCAGGGCTTTGCGGCAGGCATCGGGGTGGCCGTTGTTTTATTTAATTATTACAGCGTGACGATTTCCGAGTATGTCTCCTCCACGGCTTTAGGGAGCGCCATTGTGCTCTGCGTAGTGGCGGCTCTGATTGCTTTTCTGATCAATTATCTGACCAAAAATGAAAACCTGGCCTATGGGATTGGTCTTGCCCTGCTTGCGATTATCACAGCTACCTACCTGTATGACAGCAGTGCATACGAGGGGCTGGTGCCAAAGATTATGACAGAGCTGTCATTGTTTGAACGGTTTTACGTTTTTGTGGATGGTGTCTTTGACCTTACCGCCATCGTGTATTATATCACAGTGATTATTTTCTTTCTGTTCTTATCTGTGCAGTCCCTTGAGAAGAGGAGGTATAACTGATGAGTAAGTCAAGTTCTGACAAAAAAAATAAAAGCACCATGAACCGCCTAGCCTTTCAGGGCGGCAGTTATTCTCTGATCATCTCCGCCGTGGTGCTGGCGGTGCTTGTAGTGGTCAATGTGTTGGCGACTACCCTGCCGTCTACCTGGACCCAGCTGGATATCAGCTCCGCACAGCTGTATTCCGTAACCAGCAACACGAAAGTGGTGCTTAACAATCTGGAGGAGGACGTGACGATCTACTGGATTGTGCAATCCGGATCGGAAAATTCCATTCTTCAGAATCTTCTGGACAAATATGACAGCCTTTCTGATCATATCAGTGTAGTGAAGAAAAATCCGGATGTGTATCCGACCTTTGCGGCCCAGTATACGGAGGAAACGGTGACCAACAACAGCCTGGTGGTGGAGTGCGGGGATAAGAGCAGATATATCCCCTGGTCGGATATTTATCAGGAGGAGCTGAGCAATTACGGGTTGTCCCTGACCAGATCCTTTGACGGTGAGGGAAGCATTACCTCCGCTATTGACTACGTGGTCAGTGAGGAACTGCCGATGATGTATGTGCTGGAAGGCCACGGTGAGAGTGACCTGCCGGAAACCTTTGCGGAACAGGTGGAAAAATCCAATATTGAAACCCAGTCTCTTTCCCTGCTGCAGGTTGATGAGGTTCCGGAAGACGCGGACTGTGTGCTGATCTATGAGCCCCAGAGCGACCTGAGTGAGGATGAAGTGGAAATGCTGTCCGACTGGGTGTATAACGGCGGAAATCTGATGGTAGTTGCGGGTCCGGTGGACGGCGTCACCTTTGACAACCTGAACAGTCTGCTGGAATACTACGGCGTGACTGTGGAGGAGGGCATTGTCATTGAGGCGGAGAGGACCAATTATGTCTATTATCCTTATTTGCTGCTGCCCAATATTCAGAGTGATGAGATCACTGACGCACTGATTGAGGAAAACTATTATGTGGTGATGTCCATCGCGTCCGGTCTGACCGTGTCATCTTCCAACTCCTATGGAGAGGTGACGGAGCTGTTGACCACATCTGAATCCGCGTTCAGCAAGCTGGACGGATACAGCCTGACTTCCTACGACCAGGAGGAGGGCGATATCGAGGGTCCGTTCGCGGTGGCCGTATCCATTGAGAGTAATTACGGCGGAAAGCTGGTCTGGTTCTCTGCGGCGGGATTTTTGGAGGATTCGTATAATTCCTACTCCTCCGGCGCGAATGTGGATGTGGCGCTGAATGCGATTTCCTCCATGGTCGGGGAGAGGGAGGCGCTGGCTATCAGCAGCCGGTCACTGGATTATAATTATCTGACCATCAGCGATTCTACTTCTTCCATGCTGAAGGTTGTGATGATCGGCGTATTCCCGTTAGTATATCTGGGCATCGGTGTGTGCGTATTGCTGAGAAGAAGGAGCGTGCAGAAATGAAAAGAGCGAAAAGAATCTATATTCTGCTGGGCGTGTTAGTGATACTGTGCGTGGCGACTTTCGCTGTTTCACAGTATAATGAAGAACAGGAGCAGATAAAAAACAGCAACGAGGTTGTTTTATCCATTGATCCGGAAACCGTGACCGCTCTTTCCTGGGAAACGGAAGAAAATGCGCTGGCATTTCACAAGGATACGGAGACGGGAGAATGGCTTTATGATGATGACGAGGCTTTTCCCACCAGCACCGATAAGATTGAAAAGCTTCTGAGTGTCTTTGAGGAGTACGAGGCGGATTTCATCATCGAGGAGGTGGAGGATTATTCCCAGTATGGCCTGGATGAGCCGGTATGTACCATCAATATTACCCTGGAAGATGAGACGGTTTATGAAATCACACTGGGGAATTTCAGTACTCTGGATGAAGAGAGATATCTCTCTTATGGAGACGGGAATGTATATCTGGCGGTGGTGGATCCGCTGGATTCCTATGATGTGGAATTAAGCGATATGATTTTGCATGATACGCTGGATACCATTTCCCAGGCGGACTCTATTACTTTCTCCGGAGCGGAAAATTACAGTATTTACTACGAAGAAGAGAGCGATAACACCTATTGCCCGGAGGATGTGTATTTTGTCACCGGCACGGATGAGCCGCTGGATACTTCTAATGTGGAGAGCTACCTGAAAGGGTTCAGGAATACCTCGCTGTATGATTACGTAACCTATAACGCGTCCGAGGAGGAGCTGGAGCTTTACGGTATGAATGATCCGGTGCTGATCATTACCATGGACTATCCCTACACAGAGACAGACGAGGATGGGGAGGAGACAGAGGTTACCCGCACGGTTACCTTGACCGTGGGCGTCAACCAGGAGGAACTTCAGGAGGCCCAGGAGGAGCTTGCCGAATCGGAGGATGCCGGGGAAGGTGAGGAGGTTGATCTTTCCACACTCAGCCTGTATGTCAGAGTGGATGAGTCTCAGATCATATATGAACTAACCGAAACCAGATATGAGTATCTGATCGCCTGCGGTTATGATGATCTGCGCCATGCGGAGGTGCTGAGCGCTGATTTCGCGGATATTTATCAGATGGACTTCACCATCGAGGGAACCACCTATACCATTTATTCCGAGCTGGAGGATGAGGAGGACGAGGAATCCGACCGGATTTACTATTATTATTATGACGGCGTGGTGGTCAGTGCTGATGAACTGGAGGAGGACGATGATATCGACAATTACCGTGTGGAGGTCGATATGGATACTCTTTCTGGCGCGGTGGACGCAGTGACTGCGGACAGCTTCACGGATGAGGAGCCGGGGGACAAGGAGGAACTGAGCTTTATCGCATACCTGGATAATGAAAACTATCCTCAGGTGGAAGTACAGCTCTACCGTTATGACGGAACCTACTGTCTGGCGGTAATTGACGGTGAGCCGGTATCTCTGGTACTGCGGTCCTCTGTGGTGGATCTGATTGAGACCATCAACGCCATTGTGTTGTAGAACGGACAAACAACCTGTTTTACGGTAGTTTGTTGAAAAATGAAATGAGAAAGACCGGGAAGAGTCAGCTGCTTTGGAAAACAGGCAGCCGACTCTTTTTTATCAGAGATTTAAGGAAGATTTTCCATTCTACTGGATTTTTACCGTATTTGTGGTATACTTAAACATAATTCAGGCGGAAACAGAACTCAGATGATTTTATGACAATGGGAGACAATAGGAGGAAGACGATGGAAAAAGAGAATACAAAGGTCTCTGAAGCGCAGAAGGCGGCACAGAAAAAGTACGATGAAAAGACGAAGGTCATCTCGGTCAAATACACGCCGGTAGATATGGCGGATTACGAGAAAATGCGCAGCTTTCTGGACGAGAGCGGACAGTCTGCCAATCAGTTTATCAAAAGCCTGATTCACGACTATCTTGATCCGGAAAAAAAGGCAGTCCGGGAAGAGGAGGGCAGGCGGATGGCTATGGAGAGAACAGCAGAAAAATCCACACCAAAACTTTCCACAGAGAAGAAAGAAAACGAACAGAAGAGAGACCGGAGAGCGGGTACATTGCCGGAGTGGTTTGATTAAGCCGGAGTATTTTGGGATGGGATGCAGTATTTCCTGAAAATATGCCCAAAAACAAAAGAAAATTTACCTGTAAACCAGCAAAACCACATATTGCC